>VBKQ01000373.1 GCA_005879505.1 Deltaproteobacteria bacterium | reverse complement strand
TCGCGGACATCTACGACGCCATCACCACGGACCGGCCTTACCACCGGGCGCGCACGCGCGCGAACGCGATCGAGTTCCTGCACGGCGAGGCCAACAAGGGTTGGCGCGACCACCAGCTGGTGAAGCTGATCGGCCTGGCCGCCGAAACCCTGAACCTCGGCCGGACCCGCGACGAGGACATTCCTCCGCCGCCGGCGCCCATGGGTCAGTGGCGCACGGAGTAGGCCGCGAAGCGTGCTCGCCCGCTCGACGATTCATCTGCTGAGACCGTCGGGTGGAGGTTGGGGTGGCGACGGGCAGTGGTACATGTCGATGAAGACCGTATAGGTCGCGGCGGGGCAGCGGATTTCGAACGCGTCCACGATGTGCAGGTCCGGCTCGCCGGGTGCGAGCGGGCGCTCCGGGTCCATCTGCAGCAGGATGCGGGGATCGTTCGGGTCGGACGGGGTGACGCGGCTTCCGACGGACCCGATTCGCTTCGTCTGCGCGAGGGCGCCGCCGGCGCAGCGAAGGGCGCCGAGATAGGCCTTGGCGCCCGGTGGAAGGCACACTTCCGCGGCGCGTTCCTTCGACCGGGCGAATCCGGGCGGTGAGGGCGACGCCCCGGCGTGGGCACATCCGGCAAGCGCGAGCAGCAGGAGACGGCGCACCTCCTCAGCGTATCAGGTCATTTCCACGGCACGGAGATGGCCAGCGCGCCGAGCACGGTCCCGGGAACGAGCTGCACGGCGTGGTACACGAGCGCGAACGCGAGCGCAGGCGCCGCCGCCACGCCCGCGGTGGTGAGCGCGACCACCGCGCCCGCCTCGAGGATGCCGAAGTGACCGGGCGTCGAAGGCAGCAGCAACGCGAGGTTGATCGACAGCAGGACCATCGCCCAGACACCGGGATGCACCTCGATGCCCAGCGCTCGCAGGCACAGGCCGACCAGCAGCAGATCCACCGCGTCCGAGACCATGGACCAGAGCAGGCTCCAGACCCAGGAGCGCTCCGCGTGCAGCGTGCGCAGCGCGTCCAGGAACCGGCCGGCGACGCCTGGCGCTCGCCTGGGCAGCACCGCGAGCAGCGCGACCGCTGTCAAAGCGAGGGCGCCGGCCAGGGCGAGCGGCGGGGCCCAGGCGCCGGGGAGCAGCGCGCAGATCCCGAGGACGAGGCCGAGGCTGATCGCCTGGATTCCCTTCTCGGCGAGCTGAGCTGCGATCAGCGGGCCGGCCGGATACCCGCGCCGCCGCTTCAGCTCGATCACGCGCAACGCCTCGCCGGCCCGGGCGGGGAGCAGGCTGCTGACCGCGCCACTCGCGAGCGATACCCGGGCCAGATCGAAAAAGCTCGCCCGCTGCCGGTGCGGAATCGGCTCGAGCAGCGCCTGCCAGCGCCGTGTTTGCGCGAGCGTGTTCCCGACCACGGCGCAGACGGTCGCCAGGACGACCCACCCCCAGGCGGTCCCGCGGAGCGCCGAGCCGAGCGCGCCGAAATCGATCCGGCGAACCGCCACGACGACGAGGGCGGCCGCGATCAGCCAGGCGGCCGCGCGCAGCGGCCACCGCATCCGCGGAGCGACGATCGCCGCGCTCACGCCGCAACCCTCGCGCGGGAAAGGCCCGCATGCAAGTGCATCCGATGGGTCAGGCGACTCGACCCGTCCTTGCGGAGTACCGGTAGTTGCGCGATACCGCGCGCATGCTGGCAATCGACCTGAAGGGAAAGCGCGCGCTGGTCGCCGGAGTCGCCGACGACGCGGGGTTCGGCTTCGCCATCTCCAAGGCGCTGGCAGAGGCAGGGGCGTCGGTCTGCGTCGGTACCTGGCCGCCGGCGCTGAACATCTTCGAGACGCTGATCCGGCGCGGCAAGATCGACGAGTCCCGCAAGCTCTCGCGCGGCGGAATGCTCGAGTTCGAGAAGATCTACCCGCTGGATGCCGCCTACGACACGCTCGCGGATTGCCCCGAGGAGGTTCGCACCAGCAAGCGCTACAACGAGCGCGGCGACTTCTCCGTCCAAGGACTGGCGGACGCGATGCGGCGAGACTTCGGCGACAAGGCGCTCGACATCGTGGTGCACTCGCTCGCGAATGGTCCGGAGGTGAAGAAACCGCTGCTCGAGACGTCGCGCAACGGATACCTGACCGCCATCAGCGTCAGCGCGTACTCGCTGGTCTCGATGCTGCAGCGGCTCGCGCCCTTGATGCGGGCTGGGGGCAGCGCGGTTTCGCTCACCTATCTCGCCAGCGAGCGCGCCGTACCCGGATACGGCGGCGGGATGTCCTCCGCCAAGGCGGCGCTGGAGAGCGATACACGGACGCTGGCGTTCGAGGCGGGTCGCAAGTTCCGCATCCGCCTGAACACGATCTCGGCGGGTCCACTGGCCTCGCGCGCCGCGAGCGCCATCGGGTTCATCGAGGAGATCGTGGACTTCTACAAGGCGAACTCGCCATTGCCCGAGCAGCTCGCGGCCATCGAGGTGGGAAACGTGGCCGCCTTCCTCTGCAGCCCGCTGGCGAGCGGGATCACCGGGACGACGGTCTACGTCGACAAGGGCTACCACACGATGGGAAGGACGGCGCCGGGTTAAGGCGGCACGAGCGCCCGATCGAGGGCTGCGCGCAGCTGCTGTTCCTGGGGCGCCGAGAACGCTCCCACATGGCTCCAGACGACGGTTCCCGTGCGGTCGACGAGCAGCATCGTCGGCAGGCTGGCAACCCGGAACGCCTCGGCGGCCGTGCCGTCGTCGAGCGCGACGGGGAAGCTCAACTTCTCGCGGAGAAGGAATTCGCGAACCTGCGCTTCCCGGTCAGGGCCGGGATCGTCCGTATCTACTGAATAGAGGTCGACGCCTCGCAGCCGGTACTCGCTCCACAGGCTCTGCAGGCGGGGCATCGAGTACCGGCAGGGCGCGCACCAGGTCGCCCAGAAGTCGACCACCGTCACTTTCCCCTGTGGGAGCGCGGTCTTGCCACCGCCGAGCAGGGGCAGCGCGACCGCCGGAGCCGCCTTTCCCGAGAAGCGCGGCCCGGAACGGTTCCCCTGGATGACTGCCAGCGCGACCACGCTCGCGGTCGCGGCCACCACCAAGGCCCAGATCCACATGTCGCTCCGGCGGGCCCGGATCGCCATCTCGTTCGCCATCGGTCGCCGCGTACCATGCGGGCGGGAGCGTCCCCCGTCAAGCGGCGGAAAATTGGCGGCGCTTGCGGTGGCATGTCAGCGTCGCGCGCATGAAGTGGCTGTTTGCCCTCCTCGTCGTGGGCGGCGTCGCCTTCGCGGCGAGGTTCGTTCCACCTCGCACCGCGGCGCGGGTCGCGGCGCGCGGCCTTCGCGCAGGATGGGATTGGGTCTCGAGCATCGGCGACGAAACGCATGGGACCGCCGTGCGCGGGCCGCCGCGCCACCTCTCGCGCAAGGCGCAAGCGGCTGCTCCGCAGACCGACGCCGGCCAACGCCGTACGGCAAGCCGCGAGGGCATCGTCCCCCAGCCGCCCAAGGAAACCCTCCATCCCGACGATCGCGCGGCCCTCGACTCACTGCTCGCGGAGCCATCCCGCGCCGGCTATCGGTGATCGACCCACGGCCGGGCGTGGTAGGACACGCCTCCGATGGCGGAACTGCTGGGGATTCAGGAAAGGCGCTGGCCGTTCGCGCTGGCGATGATCGCGCTGCTCGCGCTCACGCTCTCCTGGCTGCAGGGTCGCTTCGACGCGAGCGACGCAAAGAGGGCGATCGCCGCGGCGATGTCCTGGAAGCCCGGGGGAACGCAGACCGTCTTCGACGTCCTTGCCGCCCGCGGAGAGGGCGATCCCCAGTGCACCGGCAAGGTGGTCTCGCAGCTCCTCGGCGACGTCGAGGTGCGGTGCTCGACGCCTCGACAGCCGGGCACCGACTACGAATTTCGCGTCCTTCTCGACGGAAAACGCCCACCGCAGGCAGCCAATACCGCGGCCGAAAGGCTCCTGGCGGCGATGGTCCGGCAGTAGACGTCCACGTTGCAGCGCCGGGGGGGCGTCCCCACCCTTGCCCGCATGACGCTCGCCCTCGCGCTGCTGCTCGCCATCAGGCCACTCTGGACCGACGCGCCTGCGGCGAAGGAGCGCCCGACGGCGCCTCCGGTCTCCATCGCGGGGCTGGTGAAGTCGTCGATGCCGGCGGTGGTCGGGATCGTGGCGACCACCGCGCGCGGGGGCGCCAACGACCCCTTCCGGGAATTCCTCGAGCGCATGTACGGCCAGGGCGGGAGCGGTCCCAGCGAGACCCCGATTCGGGGCATCGGCACCGGTTTCTTCATCCGCAGCGACGGCCTGATCGCCACCAACGGCCACGTGATCGAGGGAGCAACCGACATCACCGTGCAGGTGGGAGAGGAGGAGCGCGTCTACCGCGCGACGCTGGTCGGACATGACGACGCGACCGACCTTGCCTTGCTGAGGATCGAAGGCGACAAGCCGTTTCCGGTCCTTGTGCTGGGAGAGAGCGATCGGCTGGAAGTCGGCGAGTGGGTGGTCGCCATCGGAAATCCGTTCGGGCTTTCCCGCTCGGTGACCACCGGCATCGTCAGCTTCAAGGGACGGCGCGACGTCAATCCCAGCGGCCGCCCCGGTTACTACGACTTCATCCAGACCGATGCGGCCATCAATCCGGGCAACTCCGGCGGTCCGCTGCTGGACGCCCGCGGCGCGGTCATCGGGATCAACGCGGCGGTAAACCCGTCCGGCCAGGGCATCGGGTTCGCCATTCCCATCGAGCAGCTCCGCGACGTCGGACCGCAGCTCGCCGCCCAGGGACACGTCGTCCGCAGCTACATGGGCATCTCCATCCAGGAATCGATGTCCGCTGAGCTGGCGGAGAGCTTCGGAGTGCCCGGCGGCAAGGGAGTGGTGGTGACCGATGTCGCCGCGGACGGACCGGCGGCGCGCGCCGGACTGAAGGTCGGCGATGTGGTGACCTCTTTCGACGGCGAGGCCGTCGTC
>VBKQ01000372.1 GCA_005879505.1 Deltaproteobacteria bacterium | reverse complement strand
GCTATGCCCGGGCCGCGGATGGCAGACGCGGCGGCGCCCAGTGCGGCCGCCAAAGCGGCAGCGAGGAACCCGGCGTCGATAGCGGAGGAGATCGCGCCGGGGCCCTCTTCGCCCCTCAGCGCCGTCGTGAAGATGGCGCCGGCAAGGCCGACGCCCACTGCCATCCCGACATTGCGCGCGGTTGCGAGCACGCCCGCGGCGATGCCCTGGCGGGCGCGCGGCGCGGCACCCATCAGGCCGCTGTTGTTCGGCGCGATGAAGATTCCGGTTCCGAGCCCACAGAGGGCGAGCGCCAGCTCCGCCTCGATCAGCGGCGTGCGCGGATCGAGACGGGAGAGCCAGAGGAGGCCGGCCGCCAGCAGCGCCATCCCAAGCGTGGTCGGTGTGCGCGTGCCGATACGGTCGGAAGCGATGCCGGAGAGCGGTGCCGCGACCGTCATCACGAGTGGTTGCGCCGTGAGGAGGAGCCCGGCGCGCGCCGGACCCAAGCCACGCACCTCGATGAGGTAGAAGGGGAACAGGAAGAGGATGCCGTAGACCGCGATGTAGTTCAGCAATGCGCTCGCAGAGGCCGTGGAGAAGGCCCGCACGCGGAACAAAGCGAGGTCGAGGATGGGCGAGGACGCGCGCCGCTCGACCGCGACGAACAAGGCGAGCAGCACCGCCGACGCGGCGAGCAGCGCGACGACGGGCGGACCCCAGCGCCAGGCGTGCCCCCGATTGAGAGCGAGGAGCAGCCCCAGCAAGCCGGTAAAGAGCAGTGACGCACCAGCGACGTCGATTCCGCCGCGCTCCTCGATCGTCTCCCGCTGGACGAATCGCAGCGCCATGTAGAAGGCGACCGCGCCGATCGGCACGTTGATGGCGAATACTGCGCGCCATCCCCAACGCGAAGCGAGCAGCCCGCCCAGCGAGGGTCCAACCGTAAGACCCAGATAGGTCATGGTGGCCTGCAACCCGAGCGCCTGGCCGCGCTGCTCCGGCGGAAAGCTTTTCGTGAGGATCGCCGGGGAGTTGGCGAACAGCATCGCGGCGGCGATCGCCTGCAGGACGCGAAAGACGATCAGGAAGGTCGCGTCTGGCGCGAGGCAGCAGAGGCCTGATGCGGCGGCGAACCCGGCGAGCCCGGAGACGAACCACGTCCTGTGGCCCCGCAGGTCGCCGAGGCGGCCGAAGAGGAGCAGGAGCCCGCTGACGACCAGCAAGTAGATGGTCACGACCCATTCGATAGTCGCAAAGTCGACTTGGAGCCCGCGCCGCATCAGCGGAAGGACCGCGTTGACGACGCTTCCGTTGAGCGCCGACATGAAGGTCCCGATTCCCACCGTGAGGAGCACCCGCCATTTCATGACGCGCCCTCTCTAACTCGAAGAGACGATCCAGCGCACCCGCAGCCCAGCCTGACCGGGACGCCCACCCGGTGCGACCTGGGCCTCCTTTTCGGTAGATCTACGAATTTGCGATCGACCACGTGCCGCATACATTGGTTACCAAACTTTGTTTACCTTCTCGCATTCTCGAGGAGCGTAGACGATCCGCTCCTAGAGGCGGGAGGTGAGCATGCTCTCGAAAATGCTGGCGATCTACCTGGGTTCCGCGCTCCTGGCAGCAACGTCGCCAGCCGCTCACAAGTCGGACAAGCGCTCGACGCGCGAGGTGATCGTCTCGTGCGGGGGAGAGGGGCTCATCGGCAAGGCCGCTCAAGGCCGGCACGGCGTGGACGAGTTCTCACGCATCATCGAGCGCGAGAGGGTTCGCTGCGAGATCCTCAAGACCAACGATCCCGAGCTGCGCAATTACGACTGCGACAAAGGCGCCTGTGAGCTCGTGCGCGCGATCGCCCAGCAGACTGCCAAGTAAGGGGGGCTCGTCCAAGGGTGATGAGGATCATGGCGCGACAATCAGCCAAACCGGATCACCGCGACGCCCAGGGAATGCGGCGTACACAGACCTTCGTGACGATCCTTCAGCGGCACCCGATGCTCGGGCTCGATCGCTGCCCGTGCGGCGCGGAGGTCGCCGGCGGCCACCTCGTGCTCGTCGTGGACGACGGGCAAGTACAGAAGGTCGTCGGCTGCTGGAAGTGCGGGGGCGTCTAGTCGCCCGCGGGCCACTCCAGATTCTTCGCCCGGTCTGCGCCGCGCAGGTCGGAGCGCCCGTGGATCCCGCGCAGGATCGCGCCCGTGAAATCCGCGCCCGACACGTCCGCTCCCGTCAGATCAGCGCCGGAGAGGTCGGCCCGAGTGAAATTGACCTTTCTCAGGCTCGCGCTGGTCAGGTCGGCCTGCGCGAGGTCCGCTCCGGTCGCGTCCGTCCGCATGATTCCCATCGGCTGGTTGCCAGGATCCGCACCCAGATCGGCACCCGCGAGCTTCGCGCGCGTGAGCTTCACGCCGCTCATCGTCGAGATGATGCGGGCGCGCGTCAGGTCGGCTTCGACCAGGACGGCCCCGGTCAGGATGGTTGCGTAGAGACTCGCTTCACGCAGGTTCGCGCCGCTCAGATCGACGCGCTCGAGAGCGGCGAGGTCGAGAACGGCGCCTGCGAGGTCCGCCCCTGTCGCGACGGCGTCGTTCAGCTTGACTCCATGCATTCGCGCTCCGCGCAGGCGGGTGCGGACGAGCCGGGCGCGCGACATGTCGGCGCGCCGGAAGTCGACACCGGCAAGATCGAGTCCCGACAGATCGCGGCCCGTCAGGTCGACCGGAGCTCGCTCGTTCCCGGCTGCGAGGAGCGCGAGCACCTGGTCGCGGCTCAACGCCGGCTGCTGCGGGCCGGGCGCGGAAAGCTCAGGGCGACGTGGATCCGCAGCGGCGAGGCGGCGGGCCATCGAACGCATCGAGCGGGGCAGCAATTGAGCCACGTCTCCTTTCAGCTCCAGTTGCTCGCTGCGCAAGATGCGCTCCCGGCCGGTGTCGACCAGGGTCGCCTCGACGAGCCAGATCAGATCGCTCACTTTGATCACCCTCCCGAACACGACGAGCTCGGTTCCGATCACCTTGCCGAGCTGCGCCGCGCAGGCGGCGTCGGTGCACGCAGCGGCGGGCGTCCCCATCGTCTGCAATGCACGGCCGATGCGTGCAGCCTCGACAGGTTCGTACCCGTTGCTGGCGAGGTGACTCGCTAGCCAGGCCGTGGGCGTGTTTCCACTGGCGGCGAGGGAGGCGCCCGTCCGTGCGACGTCGGGCGCTGGGCTGCGATCCGCGACCGCGAGCTCCATGACCGCCACTGATCTGCTGAAGGTCGGGGGAGCAGACTCGACAGGCGCCAACCCGAGGCAGGGCAGAGCGATGAAGAGGACCCACGACACCGTGAAGCGACCCGCAGGGAAGATCGATCCACACCCGTCCGCCACGACCCGCCTCCGTCGGGCACTATAACGAAACGCGGGACCGGGTTGGCGGCTCGACTCCGACGCCATGTTCATTTTGCAGGGCGCTTGGCAGGCGACCGAGCGGTCGAATTCCGTTGACGCAGCGCCACTTGACGAGCCGGCTCTTTCGGCGCCTATCGGCGGGCTCCTGGGGCTGTTCCGGCGCTTGTTGGCGCGTTCGTCTTCCATCGGGGCACGTACTTCACGCTCGACGGCAGCGGCCGTGCCTACCAGCACATGAGGGAACTGCCCGCGAAAGGGGAGACACATGGGCATCAAGCTGGATGATGCGCGGCGACTCATTGCTGCAGCGGAGAAGAAGGCGGCCCAGATCGGGCAGCCGATGAACATCGCGGTCTGCGATGAAGGGGGAAACCTCGTCTCACACGTGCGGATGGACGGTGCGTGGCTCGGGAGCATCGATATCTCGATCAAGAAGGCGTTCACTTCGCGCGCCTTTGACATCGCCACCCGCGATCTGGCCAAGCACTCCCAGTCCGGCGGTCAGTTCTTCGGCATACACGCCTCCAACGACGGCAGGATCATGATCTTCGCCGGGGGGATCCCACTCAAGCGAGGCGGCGCTGTCGTGGGAGCCATTGGCGTCAGCGGCGGCTCGGGCGAACAGGATCACCTCGTCGCCGAGGCAGGAGCCGAAGCTCTCTGAACCGGCTCTTCGTCCCCCACGGCCGTGCGAGCGGTCGTGGGTAGCCATCTTCGCTCGCGAGCGCTCTGCTCGGGGAGGTCACACACAAATGGCAGGGAACAAAGCCGTAGCCTACATCGGACCGGGGAAGGTGGAAGTCCAGTCCATCGACTATCCGAAGCTCGAGCTCAGGGATGGACCGGGGGTGAATCCAAAGAACGTGGGCCGCAAATGCGAGCACGGCGTCATCCTGAAGGTCGTCTCGACCAACATCTGCGGCAGCGACCAGCACATGGTGCGCGGCCGCACTACCGCGCCGATGGGCCTGGTGCTCGGGCACGAGATTACTGGCGAGGTGGTGGAGACCGGCCGGGACGTCGAGTTCATCAAGAAGGGTGATCTCGTCTCGGTGCCATTCAACATCGCCTGCGGGCGGTGCAGGAACTGCAAGGAGGGGAAGACCGGAATCTGCCTCAACGTGAACCCGGCGCGTCCGGGAGCTGCTTACGGCTATGTGGACATGGGCGGCTGGGTCGGCGGTCAGGCGCAGTACGTCATGGTCCCCTATGCCGACTTCAATCTGCTCAAGTTCCCCGACAAAGACCAGGCGATGGAGAAGATCCGCGACCTCACCATGCTCTCGGACATCTTCCCGACGGGTTATCACGGTGCGGTCACCGCGGGAGTCACTTCCGGCTCGACCGTGTACGTCGCCGGCGGGGGCCCCGTCGGCCTGGCCTGCGCGGCCTCGGCGCAATTGCTCGGTGCAGCGGCCGTCATCGTCGGAGACCTGAACCCCGAGCGTCTCGCGCAGGCGAAGAGCTTCGGGTGCGAGACCATCGACGTCTCCAAGGGCGACGTCCCCGACCAGATCGAGCAGATCCTCGGGGTGCCCGAGGTCGACGCCGCTGTCGACTGCGTCGGCTTCGAGGCCCGCGGCCATGGTTCGGAAGCGGCCCGTGAAGCTCCGGCC
>VBKQ01000371.1 GCA_005879505.1 Deltaproteobacteria bacterium | reverse complement strand
GATGGAGAAGGCGCAGATCCGGGCGGCCGGGGAGAAGCTGCTCGAGAGCCACCAGGTGGAGAAGGTGCACAAGGAGCAGAAGGAAGCGCGCCGCAAGCGGGATCGCGAGCACCGCCGCCCGAGGCTGGAGGCGGCACCGCCTCCAGTGCGCGAAGCGGAGCCGCCCGCCGACAGGGTGAAGCTGTACGTCGAGCAAGGGTCGGAGCACGGCTGGACCGCGGAGACGCTGATGTCCGCCTTGTCTCAGCTCGCCGGCCGGCCGCGCGAAACCGCGCTCGCCGCCGACGTGAAGCCTCGCTACGCGTACGTTCTCGTCCGGCCCGACGCGCGCGAGGCGTACGTCGCGGCGAGCGGGAAGGAGCTGAAAGAGAAGCCCGTCCGCATCGAGGTGGCGCGCCCGAGGCGCAGGTAGCCCAGCGTGCCATCCACGCCCGCGCTCCGTTGCGAACAGCTGGTGAAGAAGTACGGCGACCTGACGGCCGTCGACGGCCTCGATCTGGAGGTGGATACCGGGGAATGCTTCGGCCTCTTGGGGCCGAACGGCGCCGGCAAGACCACCACCGTGGAAATTCTAGAGGGCCTGAATGAGCCCACTGCGGGCCGCGTCGAGGTGCTGGGGATGCGGTGGGACCGCGACGAGAGAGCGCTGCGGCAGCGGCTCGGCGTCTCGCTGCAGGAGACGCACCTGCCTGACAAGCTCACCGTGGAGGAGAACCTGCGCATGTTCCGCTCGTTCTACCTGCAAGGGCGCCCGCTCGAGGAGGTGCTCGACATGGTGGGCCTCTCGGACAAGCGAACCGCCTGGACGGAGCGGCTCTCCGGCGGGCAGAAGCAGCGGCTCGCCGTCGCCTGCGCCTTGGTGAGCGACCCGGAGCTGCTCTTCCTCGACGAGCCCACGACCGGCCTCGATCCGCAGTCCCGGCGGCAGCTCTGGGACGTCGTGCTGGGATTCAAGTCGCGCGGCAGGACGGTGCTGCTCACCACGCACTACATGGACGAGGCCGAGCGGCTCTGCGACCGCGTGGCGATCGTGGACAAGGGCAAGGTGATCGCAATGGGCACTCCCCGGGAACTGATCGCCTCGCTGGGAGCCCAGCAGGTGGTCGAGTTCTCCACGGAGCAGCCCCTTGCCCCCGATGGTTGGGGCGGACTTCCTTCGGTCCGCAGCGCGCGGCGCAGCGCGGACGGGATCGCGCTCACCGTCGAGCAGCTCCATCTCGCGCTGCCGGCGATCCTCGCGCGCGCGGAGCCGCTGGGACTGACACATCTGTCGACGCATCAGGCGACGCTGGAAGACGTCTTCGTCCACCTCACCGGAAGGCACCTGCGCGAGTGAACGCCCCGACCGCCGGCCTGAAGTCCGCCCCCATCAGTCCCGCCCTCTGGGAGCTGACGCTGGCCCGGCTGCGCCTGTTCTTTCGTGAGCCTGGAGCGGTGTTCTGGACGTTCGGATTTCCCCTGCTTCTTTCCATCGCGCTGGGAATCGCCTTCCGCAACCGGCCGGCGGAACCGGTTCCGGTCGCGGTCGTCTCCGCGGAGCTGGAGCGTTCTCTCGCGGCGGACCCGCAGCTGCGCCCGCGGCTGCTCGGAGAGGCCGAGGCGAAAGAGGCGCTGCGCACCGGCAAGGTGGACCTCGTCGTCCTCGCGGGGGCCCCCATCGTCTATCTCTACGACCCGGCCCGCGCCGAAAGCCGCCTCGCGCGGGCACTCGCCGACGCCGCGCTCCACCCCCGCGGAGCGCCGGCGACGATCGACAAGCCTGTCACCGAGCCGGGTTCGCGCTACATCGACTTCCTCATCCCGGGGCTTCTCGGCATGAACCTCATGTCGGCCGGCATGTGGGGCGTCGGCTACATCGTGGTGGAGATGCGGACGAAGAAGCTGCTCAAGCGGCTGGTGGCGACGCCGATGTCGCGCGCGCAGTTCCTCTGGTCGTTCGTGGTCATGCGCGCGCTGTTCTTGCTCATGGAGCTGCCGGTCCTGCTCGGGTTCGCCTGGCTCGTCTTCCGGGTCGGCGTGGCCGGATCCTTTGCGCTCCTTCTCGGCGTCTCGCTGATCGGGGCGCTGGCATTCGCCGGGATCGGGCTCCTGGTCGCCGCGCGCGCGCAGAACACGCAGACGGTGACGGGTCTTATCAACCTCGTGATGCTGCCGATGTTCGTGGGCTCCGGCGTCTTCTTCTCCACCTCGCGCTTCCCGGACGCCGTGCAGCCGTTCCTGCGCGTCCTGCCGCTCACGGCGCTGAACGACGGGCTGAGAGCGGTGATGATCGACGGAGCGGGCCTGACCGCAGTGGCCGGCCAGATCGGGTTGCTCGCCGGGATAGCTCTGGCGACGTTCTTCGCTGCCCTGCGCCTCTTCCGCTGGAGATGACCGCGACGTGCAGGTCAGCCTCTGATGGCCATCTCGTTCTCGCTGCGAGCCACCAGGCCCCGTGTGCCCTTCTCCACCACGGGACCGGTGCCATCCATCAGAGCTCGACCTTGCGGTCCGTGTGATCGCGGCCGTCGAACCGCATCAGCACGCCTTTGCCGTCCACGCGGGTGATGATCCCGACCGGCCTGCGCCACATCGCCTGCAGGTTCACCAGGGTGTCCTTGGCGTAGTCGATGCGCAGGTCGACGCCGTCGTGCCGGTGCGCGAGCAAGAGCTCGCCGCGGTTCTCGAAGTTGCCGTCGACCACCTCGATGATCGGCTGGCCGAAGTTGGTGAGCTGCTGCAGGAGCTTCTTCTTCACCTTCTGGAACTCGCGGTCGAGGATCTCCCAGCGGTTCGCCTTCTCGTTGAAGCCGTAGACGAACAGCTTCTGCTCGGCCGCGAAGTCCGCGGTGAGGAACTCGTCGATGAAGGTGACGTCGTTGTAGTGCTTGCGCACCTCGAAGATCTTCTGCCGCCCCAGGCCGAGCTTCTTGTCCCACGCGCGGCGCGCGCGCAGGTCGTCGCACTCGTCCCATTCTTTCCCGAAGCGGCCTTTGTTCCAGCGATCCTCGATGTGGCGCCAGAGCTCGATCCCGAGCTTGTACGGGTTGATGGCGCCGGGGCGGGTTCCCATCGTTCCCGAGTGGTGGTCCGCGTAGTCGACGATCTCGCTGTCCTTGAGGGCGCGGGTGGTCATGATCGTCGAGTGCCAGTACGAGTTGTGGTTGATGAACCCGCAGGCGGCGTAGCGGTGCGTCTCTTCCACGGAAATGTCGTAGACGTCCGCGCGGCCGTGGCTGATCTCGACGATCTCGTCCTCCCACTTCTCTTCCTTGAACCACTTGCGCTGGTGGACGTAGTCGGTGAGCGCTTGCTGCTTGCGGGAGAGGCCGAAACCAATCTCGTGCAGGAATTTCTCGGCGGATGCACCAAGAATATTTACGTGCCAGCAACCATCCTGCTGCGGCCTGCGACGGCTGAGAATACCGAAGTTCAGCAGGAGCAACTGCACCTGCTCGCTCATCACTTCGCTCGAGGTGCTGAGAATCACACCCTGCTTTCCCGCGTAGCCATCGCAGTCGAAATAAGCGCGAAGGAACGGAGCGACAACCTCTTTCGGGGAGCGAAGAATGGCTACTGGGACCTGCTTCTGACGTGCGCTCGGGCCGTGCGTGAGACCCAATTCCTCGACGAAAAGATCCGAGACGTTCTCCGAGTGAACTAGGACGCGGTAGCGGCCATCATCCCATTTCACGATGCAGCGCAGTCCGAACAGTTCGTTCACGAGCGACGTGAAGTGTTCGATGCATTCGACATCTGCAGTCGTGAGTCCTAGATGGTGCTTGACCCGGCTGATGTGGCCGTCGCCGACCAAGTAACCGAGGAACGCGCCTAGATCGGGGCTCACTTCATTCGGAACGGCGATCGGTTCACGTTTGGCAGGCAGCTGCTCCTGGAGAGCCACATTCTCCGCATCGGAGTAGAGCGCCAGGGCGGCCGCGACACGCTCGGGATTCTTGCGAATGGGTAGACCGGAAAGCGCACGAGCGACCGTTTGATGGGACACTCCAGCGCGGCTCGCGACATCCTTTTGGGTCATTCGCCGCGGAGGGCGCCAGTTTAGCGTTACGCGCTCCTGCGGCCAGATGCCGGCGCCTCCCGAAACGCGCACCCGTGCGCCAACCGAAACCTCATCGAGCCGGACCCACGATCCATCGCTCGAGATGATCCTGTGATTGTTCGAACCGGTCAGCTTGAGGCCACGCCGCGTGCGGATCGAAACTGTCGCGTGGTCCTTGATTACGTTGCGGTCGTAGACACGGCGCGCGCACTCACCGTCCGAAACCTCGTCGGACAGTCCGGCGACCAGCTCGCCCATCGTCACCAGACCCCGCGAAGTGAAAATTCTCGAGTGTTTCTCGATACATGCCCAACCTTCGTTAGCGATCTTCGTCTGCCCCTGCGGCGCGAAGTAGTACGCCTCCTCCCGGATCACCGCGAGCACGTCCGCTTCCCAGCGCTCGAGCGGCGCGTGCTCGATGAGGAACGCCAGCACGTCGCGCTCAGGCTTCTCCGGGAACTTCTTCTTCTGCGCGCGCTCCTCCTCCAGCTTCTTGCGCTGCTCGTCGAGGAACTCCTTCGGGTTGATGAACTGGGACATGTACTCGCGGTCCGTCTTGAACCCGCGGACCTCGATGGGCCGGTCCGGCGCTTCGTCCCGGCTCTTCGCGGGGAAATGCGGCGCGTGCTGGTTGATCAGGTTCTCCAGCGACAGGCAACGGTCGATGAACGTCTCCACCGGCTCGATGCCCACCTTGTCGATGATGCGGCGGAGGCGCGTGGCGTGATTCGCCATCTCGTCCATCATTTTGCGATTCGTGTGCTGGAACGAATAGTTGTTCTTGAAGAAGTCGACGTGCCCGTAGACGTGGGCCATCACCAGCTTCTGGTCCACGTCCATGTTGGACTCGAGCAGGTACGCGTACGAGGGATTGTTGTTGATCACCATCTCGTAGATCTTCGAGAGCCCGTACTCGTATCCCTTGGAGAGCTGCTCGTACTCCATCCCGAACCGCCAGTGCGGATAGCGGTTGGGAAAGCCGCCGTACGCGGCCACCATGTTGATCTCG
>VBKQ01000071.1 GCA_005879505.1 Deltaproteobacteria bacterium | reverse complement strand
TTCTTTCTCGCGACTGCGGACAGCGAGAAGCCCGCGATCGGCGCTGCGATGCGCGCGCTTGCGTCTGCTCCGGGCGAGTTTCCGGCGGACGCGCTGAAGGCGCTCGACGACGAGCCAGGAATCGCCGCGATGCTCAGGACCACATGCGTCGCTACGCAGCTGGCGGGAGGGACCGGCCGGAACATTCTTCCCTCAGAGGCAACGGCGAACGTGAATTGCCGCATTTTGCCGGACGAAACCGTCGAGGTCACCCGCCGGCGTCTGCAGGAAGTGATCGGGGATCCTGCGGTGGAAGTCGTTCCGGAACCGCACTTTGGTGGCTCGCCTCCGGTCCCGTCGGATGGCGAGGGGCCCGCCACACTTGCGGAAGTGACACATCGGTTCTTCCCCGGAATACCCGTCGTGCCGTACATGAGCAATTTCACGACCGACTCTCGCTACCTGCGCGCCGCGGGGATCCTCGCGTATGGCTTCAGCGGGATGGCGCTGACGCGCGAAGACGACCGCCGTGCGCACGCAGCGGACGAGCGGATTCCGGTCGACGCGGTCCGGCGTGCGGTCGAGATGGCCTACGCGCTGGTGCTCGCGCTTGCCGCCACCGAGTAGATCCGGCGTGCTTGACAGACCACATACAGCGGCTACCATTCGCACGCTATTTGGGGATTTTTCGCTACATCACACCAGGTTCAAGCTGGCGGAGCCCCTTGAATCGCGCGGGGTCCCGCCGGAATCATTTCTGAGGTCCAAAAACCAGGGAGTCTGCCATCCGCGACGCACGTACGAACCGCCGAATCCGCGCCCGTGAGCTTCGAGTCATCGGTCCAGAGGGAGAGCAACTCGGTGTCCTGCCCCTCGAGGTAGCCCTCGCCAAAGCAGCTGAATACGGCCTCGACCTGGTCGAGGTCTCGCCGATGGCGAAGCCGCCAGTCTGCAAGATCATGGACTACGGCAAGTTCAAGTACGAAGCGAAGAAGAAGGCGAGCGAGGCGAAGAAGAAGCAGACGGTGGTGAAGCTCAAGGAAGTGAAGTTCCGTCCCAAGACCGAAGAGCACGATTACGGGTTCAAGACGAAGGCGATCCGCGAATTTCTCGAGGAGGGCAACAAAGCGCGCTGCACCGTGATGTTCCGGGGGCGCGAGATCACCCACCGCGAGATCGGTCAGGCGATCCTCAGCCGCATCGCGCAGGATCTGAAGGACATCGCCATCGTCGAGCAGTCCCCCAGGCTCGAAGGCCGCTTGCTGTTCATGATCCTCGCGCCCAATCCACGCTGGCTGCAGGCGCAGCGCGCGAAGGCTGCTCCCAGCGCTCAAGCCGCCCACGTGCCGCGACCGCCGCCGGCCCGGCCGCCTTCTCCAGGGCAGCCCGGCGCCAGCCCGGCCGCTCCGGTGGGGCAGCCCGCTGGCGTGGCCGTCCCCCGGGCGGAGGCGCCGAAGGCTTGACGCCTCAGGACGGCGCGTGTACAACGCGCCGCTCTTTCGCAGCACACCCGGAAGGACTCGCAAGATGCCGAAGTTGAAGACGAAGCGGAGCGCCGCCAAGCGCTTCCGCATGACCGCGACGGGCAAGATCAAGGCCGGCAAGGCGGGCCGCCGGCACAACCTGTCCCTGGGCAAGAACCGCAAGCGGAAGAACCGGCTGGGCAATACGCTCATCCTGGAGCGGCGGGACGAGAGACACCTCAAGAAGGCGCTGCCCTACGGGCTGCCCAAGTAGGTCGTCGGAGCAGGACCCACACGCGCCGCACGGACATCGCCCGCGGCGGGCCTCCGGGAAGTCCCCGGTGGTGGACGAGGAGAGAAGCAATGCGCGTCAAACGTGGATTCAAAGCACGGCGCCGGAGAAATCGCGTCCTGAAGCTCGCGAAGGGCTTCCGCGGCCGGCGTCATGGCACGTACAAGCGGGCCGTCGAGGCCGTCGAGCGCGCGATGATGCAGTCCTCCCGCGGCCGCCGGATGCGGCGCCGGGACTTCCGCTCACTGTGGATCGCCCGTATCAACGCGGCTGCGCGCCTGAACGGCGTCTCCTACTCGCGCTTCATCGCCGGCCTGAAGAAGGCGAAGATCGCGCTGGACCGCAAGGTGCTCGCGGACATCGCGGTCGTCGACCCGCAGGCGTTTGCCGCGATCGTCAAGCGCGCCGCGGCGTAGGCCCTCGAGGCAGTTCGCAACGAGGCCGCGTCGGGGAACCGGCGCGGCTTTCGTCATTTTTGAAGGGGTGTTGAGGTGATCGAGCGGATCGATGCATTGCTCGCCGAGGCACGGCAGGAGCTCTCGGGCGCCCGTGACGAGCAGCAGATCGAGGCGGCGCGGGTCAAGTACCTGGGGAAGAGCGGCTCTCTCTCCGGGCTGCGCAAGTCGCTCGGCTCCGTTCCCGCCGCCGAGCGGCCTCGCCTGGGGAAGCTGGTCACCGACGCCATCGCGCAGTTCGAAACCTTGCTCGAGGAGGCCCGCCGGAACATCGGCCTGCGGGAGCTGGACAAAGAGCTCAACCGCGAGAAGCTCGACGTCACGCTGCCCGGCCGCACCCGCCGCCGCGGCCACCGGCACCCGGTGAGCCAGGCGATGGACGACATCGTCGAGATCTTCGCCCGGCTCGGTTTTCACGTTGCCGACGGGCCCGAGATCGAATGGGACCTCTACAATTTCCAGATGCTCGGCTTTCCTCCGGACCACCCCGCCCGGGACATGCAGGACACGTTCTTTCTCGACCCGGACTCGCAGCCGCCTCCGCCGCCCGGCTCTCCGCCGACGAAGGGCGCCATGCAGCAGCTGCTGCTGCGAACGCACACGAGCCCGGTGCAAGTGCGGGCGATGCTCGCGCAACAGCCCCCGGTCCGCATCATCTGCCCCGGGAAGGTCTACCGCTCCGACTCCGACCCGACGCACACGCCCATGTTCCACCAGGTCGAGTGCCTGCACGTGGAGGAGGGCATCTCCATGGCGCACATGCGCGGGACGCTCGACGCTTTCGCCAAGGCGTTCTTCGGGCCCACCATCCAGACCCGGCTTCGACCGAGCTACTTCCCGTTCACCGAGCCGTCCGCGGAGGTCGACATCTCGCACCCGCTCTGCGGCGGAAAGGGCTGCAAGCTGTGCAAGGGGAGCGGCTGGCTCGAAGTGCTCGGAGCGGGGATGGTGAATCCCGACGTCCTGGCGGGCGTCGGCTACGATCCGGAGCGGATCACCGGCTACGCGTTCGGCGTCGGCATCGATCGCCTGGCGATGCTGCGCCACAACCTCGACGATCTGCGCACGCTCTTCGAAAACGACGTCCGGTTCCTGGAGCAGCTATGAAGATCTCGGTGAGATGGCTGCGCGAGCTGTGCCCGGTCACGCTCTCCGACGACGAGATCGCGCGCAAGCTCACCTCCATCGGTCTGGAGGTGGAGGGAACCGAGAAGCGCGCCATCGGCGCCGGCGTCGTCGCTGCCCAGGTCGTCACCCGCACGCCGATCTCCGGCAGCGATCATCTGAGCCTCTGCCAGGTGGACGACGGCGCGGGCACGCACCAGGTGGTGTGCGGAGCGCCGAACTATGCGGCGGGTGACATCGTGCCGATGGCGCGCGCGGGCACCAAGCTCCCCGACGGAACCGAGATCCGCCGCGCGAAGGTGCGCGGCGTGGAGAGCAACGGGATGCTCTGCTCGCCGCGCGAGCTCGGGCTTTCGGACGATCATTCCGGGCTGATGATCCTCCCGCCGGACGTTCCCGTCGGAACGCCCCTCGACGAGGTGCTCGGACTCCCCGATACGATCCTGGAAGTCAACGTCACGCCCAACCGCCCGGATGCGCTTTCGCACCTGGGCATCGCGCGGGAGCTCTCCGCGATCACCGCAGTACCCGTGCGCATTCCCGAGGCCAGGCTCGCGGAGAAGGGCGAGCTGCCGGCGCGGGTGGACATCGAGGACGTTCAGCGATGCCCGCGCTATGTCGCGCGCGTGATCGAAGGTGTGCACCTCGGTCCCTCTCCGCTGCACGTGCAGGAGCGATTGCGCGGCTGCGGGGTGCGTCCGATCAGCAACGTCGTGGACGCGACCAACCTCGCCTTGCTGGAGCTGGGACACCCTCTGCACGGCTTCGACCTCGACAAGCTCGCCGGCCGCCGGATCCTGGTCCGCCGGGCGCGCGAAGGCGAGCCGATGACCACGCTCGACGGGAAGGAGCGCAAGCTCAGCGCCGACGATCTGGTCATCGCCGACGGCGAGAAGCCGGTGGCGCTCGCCGGAGTGATGGGGGGCCTCACCAGCGAGGTCGGCGATCGGACTACGCGGATCCTGCTGGAGAGCGCGATGTTCGACCCGGCGGGAGTCCGCCGCACCTCCCGGCGGCACGGGCTACGCACCGAGGCCTCGCACCGCTTCGAGCGGGGAATGGACGAGCGTGGCGCCGAGCGCGCGGCGAATCGCTGCGCGGAGCTGATCGTTCAGCTCGCCGGAGGCCGCCTCTTGCCCGGTGCGATCGACGTGTACCCGGCGCCCCGCGAGCCGGTGAAGGTGATGGTGCGGCCCGGGCGCGTCTCGGCGGTGCTCGGAGTCGCGGTCGGGGAGGCGGAGGTCGATCGCTGGCTGCGCGCCCTGGGGCTCGTGCCGGTTGGTGACGGGCGTTGGAGCGTTCCGTCCTGGCGGCGGGACCTGACACGCGAGATCGATTGCATCGAGGAGATCGCCCGGCTGCGCGGTTACGACACCATCCCGGTCAAGCTGCACCCCGCCGGCGTGGGCGAGACAGCGGCCATCTCCCCGCAGAGGCGGGTCACCGCCCAAGCGCGCACCGCGCTCTCCGCTCACGGGTTCGACGAGGCGGTGAACTACAGCTTCGTGGCCGAGAAGGACCTGGCGGTGGTGTCGCCGCAGAAACCGGTGCGCGTCGCGAATCCGCTCACCTCGGAGCAGGGAGCGATGCGCACCACGCTTCTCGCCGGCCTGCTCCGCAACGTCGGACACAATCTCGCTCGCGGCGTGCGCGACGTGAAGTTGTACGAGCTTGGCCGCGTTTATCTGGCCGAGCCGGATCCGCGCCATCCCTCCGGCGAGCTGGCCTGGCCGGTGCACGAGCCGCGCCGCCTGGGGCTCGTGCTGACCGGCGCCCGGCGAGCGAAGAGCTGGACCGGCGGCGGCGATCCGGCGGACTACTACGATCTCAAGGGCAGCGTCGAGGACGTCCTGGAGGCGATGGGGATTTCCGATCCGCGGTTTCAGGCCGGACCGCACGCCGCGCTCCATCCGGCGAGCGCCTCGCAGCTGATGGTCGCGGGCCAGCCCGCGGGACATCTCGGGCAGGTTCATCCCGCGGCGGCGGCGCACTTCGAGGTGCCCGCCGAAACGTATCTCGCCGAGCTGGATTGGGAGGCGTTGCTCGACCACTCAGTCGCGCTGAAGCAGCTTCGCGAGGTCCCGCCCGCCCGTGCCGGAAGGTCGCAAGAGCGTCGCCTTCGGGCTCTCGCTGCGCGCTCTCGACCGGACGCTGACGGACGCCGAAGCGGACGCGCTCTGTGCCGCGATCCGCGACCGGCTGAAGGCGCGGGTGCGGGCGGAGATCCGCGCCTAAGGCCGCTTCGCCCAGGCGATCGCATCTTCCAGCCGATCCTGTCCGAAGAAGAGCTCGCCGTTCACCACGAAATCGGGAGCACCGAAGATTCCCAGACGCTGCGCTTCCGCGGTCTGGGCGCGAAGGTGCGCCTTGATGGGCGGCGTCCGCGCCAGCTCGACGAGTCGCGCGCCGTCGCCGCCGATGGAATCGACCACCTCGCGCAAGACATCCGGATTCCCGATGTCGCGATCCTCGACGAAGTTGGCGCGAAAGATCGCGCGCGTGAGCGGACCGATCGATGCGGGGGCGCAGCAAGCGACGCGAGCGGCCAGCAGGCTGTTGCGCGGGAACACGGCCGGCCGCCGCCAGGAAAGCGCGTACTTCTCGCAGAGGCGCTCCACATCGCGCCACATGTACCTGCCGCGCACCGGCTGGGCGTTGAAAGGGGAATCCTTGATGCCGAGCAGCTCGGTGAAGATCGCGCCGAGCAGAAACGGCCTGTACTCCACCTCCAGCCCCGCGCGGGCGCACTGATCCTCGACACGAAATGCCGCGACGTAGCTGTAGGTGGAACCGAAGTCGAACCAGAACTGCAGCATCGGACGCAGGGTAGCAGGGCTTTCAGCGCGAAACGCCGGCCGGACACGACACGCCGGTGCCGCCGAGGCCACAGTACCCGCCCGGGTTCCTCGCCAGGTACTGCTGGTGGTAGTCCTCGGCATAATAAAACGCCGGCTCGTCGGCGATCTCGGTTGTGATCCGCCCGTGTGCCGCTTTCGCCAGAGCAGCCTGGTACTGCTCGCGCGAAGCCTCCGCGGCTTCTCGCTGCGCCTTGGTGGTCGCGTAGATGGCGGAGCGATATTGCGTGCCGACGTCGTTGCCCTGCCGCATTCCCTGGGTGGGATCGTGGCTTTCCCAGAACGTGCGCAGCAGGTCGGCGTAGCTCACGCGCTTCGGGTCGTAGACGACGAGCACCACCTCCGCATGCCCGGTGCTGCCGGAGCACACCTCCCGGTAGGCAGGATTTTTCGTGTACCCGCCCGCGTACCCGACCGCCGTCGTGTACACGCCGTCCAGGTTCCAGAACTTGCGCTCCGCGCCCCAGAAGCACCCCATGCCGAAGAGCGCCCGTTCGGAGCCCTCAGGAAACGGCGGCAACAGCGGAGTGCCGAGGACGAGGTGCCGCGCCGGGACCCGCATCGGCTCGTCCCGGCCGGGAAGCGCTTCGGCGACAGCAGGCATGCGCAGTGAGCCCATGGCGCCATTGTGCAGGCCCGCATAGGACGGCGCCACGGGCGGGGTATCTAGACGCATCGCGTCAGGCAGGCAGGGGAGGGCTATTTCCTTCGGGGTTTGACCGAGTTGGCCGTGTCCGTGTACTGTTTCGGCATGACCAAGGCTGACGTCATCGACAGCGTTTGCAGCAAAGTCGGGTTCTCCAAGAAGGAATCCGCCGAGATCGTCGAGATGGTTTTCGACACGCTGAAGGACACGCTGGAGCGCGGCGAAAAGATCAAGCTTTCCGGGTTCGGGAACTTCGTGGTGCGCGAGAAGAAGTCCCGCGTCGGCCGCAACCCGCAGACCGGACAGGAGATCGAGATCTCCGCCCGCCGCGTCCTGACGTTCCGGCCCTCGCAGGTGCTGAAGAACGCTCTGAACAAGAGCGCCTGAATCCCGCTTCCGCGATTGACGGGTCCAGGGGCGGATGTTACGACGCTGCCCCCGCTGGACCCGTGCCGGGGCGTAGCGCAGCCTGGTAGCGCACTTGCTTGGGGTGCAAGTGGTCGCTGGTTCAAATCCAGTCGCCCCGACTTTTGGAGGCCCCTGATCTTCCTGGAAGTTCCGGGACGGTCAGGGGCCTCGTCTTTTTGGGGAAGTGGCTGCCGGTAACAAATTGGTAGCAATCCTGCCGCGGGTCGTGATCCGCCTGCTTCAGCTCCTGCCCCCGCGGAGTGAACGCCTCGCATACCGCCTCAAGCGTCCGCTTCCAGGCGGCCGCGAAGTCCTGGCGCTGCAACCCGTCGAGCTGTTGCGCCGGATGGCGACACTGGTGCCGCCGCCGCGATGTCACGTTCGAACGTGCGCCGGCGGTTGTCGTCGTTCGGAGCCAGGCCTTCACGCTGCTGCCGCGCGAGCCGCTCGCGTTCGAGCGCTTCGAGTCGCGCGGCGGGCCTTCGTGGTGGTTTTTGCGGGCGCGCCGCGCCCAGCGGCCATCCGCCCCCTTGAATCGCAGCCACCAGCGTCCGCTTTTCTTGTAGACGCTCGCCATGTCAGCCCTTGATGCGATCCTTGGTGAATGCCCAGTCGCGGAGTTGTGAAGGGACGAATCGAATCAGGCCGCCGACGCGAATGTACGGCATTCCTCACGCTCGACACGCGCGTAGATCCAGGAGCGCGAGACCTTCAGGAAGCTCGCCGCCTCATGCGCGTCCCACGGGCGGTTCCGGAGTTGTTCTGCCGTGTTCATGGTGCCTGCGCTGGTGCGCGGGTTGACATGACATAAGGTAAAACTTATGATGCGTACAGCATGACCGCGCGGGCGGTCGTGGCGGCCCTGAGGGCCGACGGCTGGCTTCTCGTGCGGACGAAGGGCTCGCACGCGCAGTACCGCCACCCGACCAAGCCAGGTCTGGTGACGGTCCCGATGCACCCCGGCGACTTGCCGATCGGCACGCTCAAGAGCATCGAGAAGCAGGCGGTCATCAAGTTGCGGAGGTGAGGATGCGCTACCCGGCAGTCGTGACCAAAGAAGGCAAGAACGTTCTGGCGGACTTCCCAACCTGCCCTGGGTGCCACACCTTCGCTCCGCCAGGCCGCGACATCGAGCACGAGGCGAAGGAGGCGCTGCAGCTATGGCTCGAATCGCATCTGCAGGAACGCATGCTTCCGCCGCGCCCTCCACGGACCTTCAAGGCCCGCAAGGGCACGTTGCTTTGGGTTTCAGTCAACCCGAAGCTCGGCGTGAAGCTGGAGTTGCGCTGGATGCGCGAAGAACTCGGCCTCACGCAGGCTGAGCTCGCGAAGCTCGCCGGCGTCAGCCAGCCAGCCATCGCCCAGCTCGAAAGCCCAGGCTCGAACCCAACCATCGACACGCTCAACCGGGTCGCACGCGCCATGGGAGCGCAAATCGACTTCCACCCGTCGGCCGGCGAGTCCGTGAAGTCCTACGCCAAGCAGCTCCGTCGGCTCGGGCCGGGCCCGGAGCGCTCGCGTGTCATCAAGGCGCTGCGCGAGCATCTCGCCGGCGGGACTTCGCGGCGACTTCGTGTTCCCGACGCGGCGCTGAGCGCGCGACGCTGAGCTACCTAACGCAGCTCTTGGGGCGGCACTTCACGAACTTCAGCCCACTCGTCGTGCGACACGACGACCCACCGCTTCGATGGGCGGTCTTGGACTGCGGGGAGGACTTCGGCGTCCCATCCGTACTCCATCACCATCGTCAGGAACCGGATCAATTCGTCGCGATCCGTCCACTCAAACAGGTGCCCGGGAGCCATCTCGAGCTCCGTGAATCCGTCGCCGGCGCAGGCAACGCATCTACACGAAGGCACGAGAGTCGTGTACCCACTTGCCATCTGATTCCGCGGCCCCGTCGCTACCCAGACGAGTCGACGCCCTTTGAGCAACCGATGGTGACGCGAGCAGCAGCCTGAGCAAGAAGGGTGTATGAGCCAACTCCCGGAGGCACTCATGCATGTGCGCACCTTGATCGCTGCGCTGGCCACCGCCCTTCCGGCGCTCGCCGCCAATGACAGCCACGATCCGACTTGGTGGGACAAGTTCCAGATTCTCGCCCACGAGGGACCCGACTCGTTCCGGGCGGCGGCGACCAGCGGTTCGACGCCCGCGAACGTGGACGTCTCGAACGAGTGCGGGCCGCAGAGCGAGACCTTCATCGTCATCAACCCCCGGAACCCGAAGCAGCTCGCTGCGGGCTCCAACGAGATCTTCCGGCTGCCCATGCGCGCCTATTTCTCCCGCGACGGCGGGAAGACCTGGGATCAACGGCACCGAGATGGCCGTCGCGCGCTCCACCGACGGCGGCAGGACATGGCCGCAGGTCACCTTCTTCGAGTTCAACGGCGGGCAGAGCCACTTCGACGACAAACCGATGATCACCGCCGACCAGAACGCCGGCAGCCATTTCAAGGACAGCGTCTACGTCGCATGGGACGCCGCGCTCGGCGGCTCGGCGTCGGGCGGCGTCCGGCTGGCCCGCTCGCGGGACCATGGGCTGACGTTCGGCACCGTCCGCATCGACGACCAGAACGGGCCCGGTCGCGCCATCGGGGCGACTGTCACGACCGGCCCGGTCGGCGAGGTTTACGTGGCCTGGAACGACATCGCCGCGAACAACATCACCTTCAATCGTTCCTTCGACGGGGGAGTTACCTGGGGAACCCCGGTGGTGATCGCGCGGAAGAAGATCCCGTTCGACATCGGCATCCCCGCCGAGTTCGTCCGGCGCGCACTGGTATACCCGGCGTGCGACACGGACCGGTCCGCCGGGCGGCATCGCGGCCGGATCACCTGCTCCTGGATGGATCTCACCCCAGACGGGCTGAATACCGACATCCTGGCCAGTGTTTCTGACGACAAAGGCGCGACCTGGTCATCGCCACCGCACGCGGTGGCCGAGTCCTTCGCCGGCGCGGACCGTTTCAATCACTGGCTCGCGACCGACCCGGTGACCGGTCAGGTGAACGTCTCCTTCTACGATACCCGCAATGACAGCACCGGCGGGCACTTCGAGACCGACGTATTCCTCTCGCGCTCGGCCGACGGCGTGACGTTCGTCGTGCCCAGTCTGCGGGTCACGGACGCGAAGTCGAATGAGCACGACTGTAGCGGGCGGTTCCCGTGCCCCAGCATCAATTACGGGAACCAACAGGGCGACTACGAGGGCATCGCGGCCTATGGCGGGGTCGCGCACCCCATCTGGACGGACAGCCGGCGCAACACCGACCAGGCCGGCGACCCCACCTGCGGGCGTGGCCGCGGCATCATGGAGGAGGTCTTCACCGCGACCATCAAATAGCCCGCGCCCTCGCTCCCCGGCGCGCTTCAGGTGCCAGATCAAAGCCGCGATGCCGACGCGGCCTGTCGCGGCAGCACCGTACCAAAACCCGCGAACAACTCGGACATCAGGCGGGGCATGCCCGCAGGGTCCCGCGACGTCTTCCGGCGCAGGGGCGCGTTGATCGACCTTCCATCGGAGTCCGTCTCCTCGTGCGGCCGGAAGAGGTTCATCGGCTCGCGTACGATCCCGTGGTTGGTCGCGTGGATGATCATCACCGTGCCGTCGGCGAGCACCTGCTCCACCAGCCCAGCGTGCGTGTACGGGTCGTTGAAGCGGCCATCGCCGTTCCGATCGTACGAGTTGTCGAAGAAGACCACGTCGCCGATCGCCGGCACTTTGTGGCGATGCGGGATCCCGTGTCGCTCGATCCAACGGACGATGGCGCGCACCCCGTTGTCGGAGGATTGACCTTCGGAGAAGAGGTCCACCCCCGCGACGATATAGAGCCGGCGCAGAAAGCCGGAGCAGTCGGTGGGCGTCCTGCGGTCCTCGACCTCGGAACTGGCCTGCCCCAGGGTGGCGCGGGCCGCAGCGACCACTGCCTGAATGGCGTCCTCCGCGGAGGGCCCGCTCGCGGCAGCTGCGGTCGCGCTCCTCCCGGGCATCGTCACGGCCGAATCGCGCCGCAGGTCGCGGGGGGCCAAACAGCCGAGCGAAACCACAATCGAGGTCGCGAGCGCAAGGCGTGTCCGCGGTAGCGCTCGAGTCGTTGGCATCGGGGATTGGTCAGCGAGGCAGGCATCGAATCTAGAAGGCCCGCTCGGCGATGCGAAAGAGGGGCGGACGACCACCCAGGGTCGTGGTGTGCCCGGATGTGAGTTTGGAAAACCGAGGTAACGGCATGTAAGCCACACGATTTTCCAAATGAATGATAGATGGGGCGTTGCTCAACGCTCGCCTGAAAGGCCTCACCTGTTTCGCCTGCGGCGCCGCTCACGACCCGCGCGCGCTGCAGTCTGTCTGCACCCGCTGCGGAATGCCGCTGCGGGTCGATTACGATGTCCGCCCTTTTCAAGTCGGGGCCGAGCCTTCCCTCTGGCGGTACGCGGCCATGCTGCCCATCGACCGCGCGGAGGCGGTCACTCTGGCGGAGGGATGGACGCCGCTGCTCGAGGTCGGACGACGGCTCTTCGTGAAGGACGAGTCGCGCAATCCAACCGGCTCATTCAAGGCCCGCGGAATGTCCTTGGCCGTGACCATGGCCAGAGCGCTCGGCGCAAAGGCGCTGGCAACGCCTTCGGCCGGAAACGCCGCGGGTGCGCTCGCCGCATATGGCGCGGCAGCGCGTCTGCGCGTCACGGTGGCCATGCCTCAGGACACCCCTCGCGCGTTCATCGAGGAATGCCGCCATTACGGCGCGAGCGTGCATCTGGTGGAAGGCACGATCGCCGACGCCGGAAAATGGCTGAAGGCGAACGGCCCGCGCGACGCCTTCGACGTCTCGACCTTGAAAGAGCCCTACCGCATCGAGGGCAAGAAGACGATGGCGTACGAGCTGTACGAGCAGCTTGAGAAAAAGCTCCCTGACGCGATCATCTACCCGACCGGAGGCGGCACCGGCCTCGTCGGGATGTGGAAGGCGTTCGACGAGATGCAAGCGATGGGCCTGATCGGCCCCGACCGACCGCGCTTCGTCAGCGTGCAGCCCGAGGGCTGCGCACCGATCGTCAAGGCCTTCAACGAAGGCGCAGCGAGGACCGAGCCGTGGCCCGCCGCGAACACCACGGCGTATGGCCTGCGCGTGCCCTCGCCGATCGGCGGCTTCCTCTGCTTGCGCGCGCTGCGCGAAACGAAGGGGACTGCCCTGGCCGTTGCGGAAAAGGAGATCGTTCCCGCAGCGGAGGAACTCTCGCGCAAGACTGGTATCGATGTCTGTCCCGAGAGCGGCGCAGCGTGGGCCGCGGCCAGGAGGCTCTACGCCAGCGGATGGCTGCAACCAGCGGAGACGGTCGTCGTCTTCAATACGGGGACCGGCTTGAAGTATCGCTGACGCGCCTGCGCACCCAGCTCCAATTGAGCAGGGCGACCACCGCCGTGGCAAGCAGGATGAGCAATTCACTGCGCCCCATCCGGCTCACCAGCGCGAGCGAGAAGGCGATCCCGAGCACGGCGAGCGCCGTCCCGAAAGGCAAGCGGAACGCCACCGCATCGGGTTGCTTGCGCCGCAGGACGAGCAGCGCGCCGCAGACGAGACTGTATGTGAAGAGGCGGGCCACCGCCGAGAGCATCACGTTCCAGCGGAAGTTGCCCACCACGGCCAGCGCCCAGACGAGCACGGCAAAGGCGACGATGGAGACATGCGGCGTGCGAAAGCGAGGATGGACGGTCGCGAAGAAGGCGGGGAAGTCCTCTCGCTCGGCAAAGGCATAGATGAGCCGCGGCGCATTGAGGGTCTGGCCGCCCAGGTACCCGTAGAGGGAAATGAGCGCGCCGAGCGTGAGCAGCACCGCACCGGGCGGGCCGAGGAACTGCCGCGCCGCGGCCGCCAACGGCCGATCGGTGCCCGCCGCCGACGGCAGCACTCCCTGCACCACCCACTGGACGAGCGTATAGACGACCGCGCAGATGAGCAGGCCCATGAAGAGCGCAAACGGGGCGTCGCGGCGCGGATCCTTCGCCTCCGCCATCGGCATCATTGCCGCCTCGAATCCGCCGAAGGCGAAGATGAGCACCAGGATCGCCTCGAGCCATCCGCCTGCCGTCGTCGCGACGGGAACGCCCGGCCCTGCCTGGCCGACGAAAAAGATTCCAACGGCGATGAAAACGGCCAGGGGGACGAGCTTGGCAACCGCGAAGGCGCTGCTGAATTGCGCTCCTCGCGCGACGCCGCGGTAATTCACCGCCGCGAGGATGCCAACGAGAACCGTGAGCACCGCGGCCCGCGGCAGTGGCTCTCTCACCCGCGGCCAGAACTCGGCGAGATAGACGGTGAAGAGATTTGCCGCAGCGGCAGATGCGCTGAGCCGCACCAGCCACGCCAGCCATCCCATCTGGATCCCCATCAGCCGCCCGAAGGCAGCGCGCGCATAGAGGTACGGTCCGCCCGCCTCGCGAAACTGCGAGGCGACTTCGGCGAAGCAACCCATGATCACGCCGATGCCGACGGCCGCGATGAAGTACGCGTAGATTCCCGCCCGCCCGAGCAGGCCCGCGACCAGGGATGGTAGCCCGAAGATGCCGCTGCCGATGATGGAGTTCAGCACCAGCCCGGTCAAGCTCCAGCGGCCGATGGCGCGCACGAGCTCGGGCCGCGCTTGCCTCGCCGTCGAGGCCCCGAAGGACAGAGATGGCGGTTCTGTCGCCTGCGTGTCTTCCGGCCTCACCGCGAGCAGCGTAGCAGAGCACGGCGGGGCCTGTTACACCCGCCGCTCAGGGCCGCGAGGTACGCTATCAGTGCGCTCATCTATGCACGCGGAAGAGCGCCTCGAACGGCGTTTCAGTCCCCTGCAGGGCGACGGTCTGCGCAGGTGGCCAGCAGGAGCTCGCGCCGCCGCGCGCCAACCTTGTCCCAGGTGAAGTCTTGCGCTCGCCGGCGTGCGGCGTCTCCCAACCGTTCCCGCAGGGCCGAATCCGTAGCGAGTTGGCGGATAGCGCCGACCCAACCGTCCCGATCATAAGGATCGAGCACGAGGCCCTCGATACCGTCGCGCAGGATTTCGCCCGCGCCCATTGGCGACGTCAGCACCGGAAGCCCCTGCGCCATCGCT
>VBKQ01000070.1 GCA_005879505.1 Deltaproteobacteria bacterium | reverse complement strand
GCACGGGACTGAACGGCGGGGCGACGGGCTCCGCCTCGATCCGGAGAGCAAGATAGAAAGGGCCTGAACGTTCGCGACGAGAGACGGATGCGCCCGCCGCTCGCACGTGCTGCCGTCGGGGAATGGAGCTGCCGAACAGACCCTGTCTGCTGGCATTCTGCGCGAAGGAGCCGCGCTTCGAGGAAGCCTTCCGTGCCGAATTGCGCGCTCTCGGCGCGCCCCTGTTCGCATTCGGGCCGGGAAGCGGGACGGTTTTTGGCGCGGATGACGAGCCGCGCGACATCGGCGCGCAGCCGGAGCTGTGGCGAATCTACGGAGCGGGAGGAGCGGCGCT
>VBKQ01000069.1 GCA_005879505.1 Deltaproteobacteria bacterium | reverse complement strand
CGCCGCCATCCGCGAGGCGGGCCGCGCCGTCCGCGCTGCGCCGCGCGGGATCGGACGGCGCGAGCTGCTGGTGAACAGCCTCGCCGTTGCCCTCGGCGCGGCCGTCCTGCAGGCGTGCGCATCGGCGCGGCCGGCGGGCGAGCAGAGAGCGGCTTCCGGAGCGCCGCCGCTCATCGACGTGTCGCTGGTCGTGAACGGTCAGCCACGCAGGCTGCATGTCGAACCGCGGCTGGTCCTCCTCGATGCGCTGCGGGAGAACCTCGGTCTCACGGGCGCGAAGAAGGGGTGCGACATGGGGCAGTGCGGCGTCTGCACCGTGATCGTGGACGGACAGCGGGTGAACTCCTGCCTGAAGCTGGTCGCGCAGCTGGAGGGCGCGAACGTCACCACCATCGAAGGGCTGGTGCAGGGCGGGCAGCTGCACCCGATGCAGGAAGCCTTCCTGCGCGAAGACGCGTTCCAGTGCGGCTACTGCACGCCGGGGCAGATCCTTTCCGCGATCGCGTTGCTCCAGGAGGGCAAGCCGAAGGACGACGACGAGATCCGCGAGCGGATGTCCGGCAATCTCTGCCGCTGCGGCGCGTACCCGAACATCGTCGCCGCGATCCGCGACGTCGCGGGGAGGGCCTGACATGCGCCTGTTCACCTTCCAGCGCGCCGCGAACGTCGACGAGGCCGTCGCTTCCGGCGCGGGGGCAGCCTTCCTCGCGGGCGGCACCAACCTCGTCGACCTGATGAAGATCGAGGTGCTCAATCCCGAGCGGGTGCTGGACGTCTCCCGGCTGGATCTGGCGAAGATCGAGCTGCGCGAAGGCGCCCTGCAGATCGGCGCCCTGGCTTCCAACACCGCGGTGGCGGAGCACGCCGAAGTGATGCGCGCCGCGCCGGGCCTCTCCCAGGCGCTGCTCTCCGGCGCCTCGCCGCAGCTGCGCAACGCGGCGACCGTGGGCGGTAACCTGCTGCAGCGGACGCGCTGCGCGTACTACCGGGACCTCGGGACCCGCTGCAACAAGCGCGAGCCGAACTCGGGCTGCGACGCGATGGAGGGCTGGACGCGGATGCACGCCGTCCTCGGCGTGAGCGACAAGTGCATCGCGGCGCATCCTTCGGACATGTGCGTAGCGCTCTATGCGCTCGAGGCGATGGTGCGCGTCCGCGGCCCTGCCGGCGAGCGGGACATTCCCATCGGGGAGCTGCATCTGTTGCCGGGCGACCATCCGGAACGGGAGTTTTCGCTCCGGCCCGCGGAGCTGATCACCGGCGTGCGGGTGCCGATCGATGCCCTCGCCGCCCGCTCGCGCTACGTGAAGGTGCGCGACCGCCAGTCATACGCCTTTGCGCTCGCTTCCTGCGCAGCCGCCGTCCAGGTGGAGGGCGGGGCCATCCGGGCGGCCCGCTTCGCTCTCGGAGGCGTCGGTACGAAGCCGTGGCGGGTGCCGGAAGCCGAGCGCTCGATGCAGGGACGGCCGCCGACCCGCGAGACCTTTGCCCGCGCGGCGGAGATCGCGCTGCGTGGGGCGGTGCCCCGCCGGGACAACGCCTTCAAGGTGGAGCTGGCGAAACGCACCGCCGTGCGCGCCCTCATGCTCTCCGCCGGAGCGCCGTCATGAGCGACGAGATCGGAAAGCCCTATCCGCGCCGGGATGGCCGGGCCAAGGTGACCGGCGAGGCCGTGTACTCGTACGAATGGCCGGTCCCGGGAATCCTCTACGGCGTCCTGGTGACGAGCAACCTGGCAAAGGGCCGGATCACCGCGGTCGACAGCGCCGCCGCCGAGAGGGAGCCGGGGGTGATCGCAGTCCTCACTCCCTTCAACGCGATGAAGCTCCCGGGCGGCGCGAAGCCGGCGGACACCGGCGATCGCGTCGTGCAGGTGCTCCAGGACGATCAGATCCTCTACAGCAACCAGCCCGTCGCGGTGGCGATCGCCGATACCTTCGAGCGCGCCCTGCACGCCGCCGCGCAGGTGCGGGTGAGCGCGCAGGCCCTGCCGTTCACGGTCCGGATGGCCGATGAGCTGCACGCCGCGTTCCCGCATGACATCCGCACCTCGGCGGGGTCGCAGCCGGCCGACCAGCTCCGGGGCGACGTCGAGGCGGCCCTGCGCCGGGCGGAGCACAAGGTGGAGGCGGACTACGAGACGCCGCCGGAGACGCACAACCCGCTCGAGCCGCACGCGACGCTCGCGGTCTGGAGCGGAGATCGGCTGACGCTCTACGACGCGACCCAGGGCATCTTCGGCGTGCGCAAGAAGCTGGCGAAGGCGTTCGCGCTCCCGCCCGGCAACGTGCGCGTGATCACGAAGTACGTCGGGGGAGGATTCGGCTGCAAGGGTTCGGCCTGGTCGCACGTGGTGATCGCGGCGCTCGCGGCGAAGCAGCTCGGCCGCCCGGTGAAGATCGCGCTCACCCGGCCGCAGATGTTCGGCATCGTCGGCGGCCGTCCGCAGACCCAGCAGAAGATCTCGGCCGCTGCGGACAAGGACGGCCGGCTGATCGCGCTGCGCCACGAGACCGTCTCCACTACTTCGCGGTTCGACGATTTCATCGAGCCAGCGGCGCTGGTGTCACGGCATCAGTACCAGTGCGAGAACATAGAGACCAAGCATCGTCTGGTGCGCCTCGACATCGGCACCCCGACGTACATGCGCGCGCCCGGCGAATCGAGCGGCAGCTTCGCCCTGGAGTCCGCCATCGACGAGCTGGCGCACGAGCTGGGCATCGATCCCATCGATTTCCGCCTGAAGAACTACGCCGAGACCGATCCGATCGAAGGCAAGCCCTTCTCCAGCAAGTCGCTGCGTCGCTGCTACGAACTGGGGGCGGAGCGGTTCGGATGGCAGAAGCGCACGCGCCGGCCGGAGCTGGTTCTCCGGGCAGGAAAGCTCGTCGGGACGGGGATGGCGACCGCCGCCTACCCGGCGAACTACACCAAGGCCTCCGCGATTGCGCGCATGAACCCCGACGGGACGGTGCTGGTGCAGAGCGGCGCGGTGGACATCGGCGGCGGCACTTATACGGTGATGGCGCAGGTCGCGGCCGAGACGCTCGGGGTCCCGTACGAGAAGGTGAAATTCGATCTCGGTGACACCGAGATGCCCGAAGCGCCGCGCTCCGGCGGCTCGATCACGGCTGCCAGCGTCGCCTCCGCCGTCGAGGCCGCCTGCCGGGCGTTGCGGCAGAAGCTCGACGCGATGGGAGAACGCCCGCGAAAGCCGGTCGAGGCCCTGGGCGAAGTGGCGCCGTCGGAGGAGAGGAAGAAGTACGCACTGCACTCATTCGGCGCGCAGTTCGCGGAGGTGGAGGTCGACCCCGACCTGGGCATGGTCCGCGTCACGCGGCTGGTGGGCGCGTTCGCGGCCGGCCGCATCCTCAACGCCAGCCTCGCGCGCAGCCAGTTCATGGGTGGGATGGTCTGGGGCATCGGCATGGCGCTGCACGAGCATTCCGTCTACGACGAGAAGCTGGGCAGGATCATGACGCGCGATCTGGCCGACTACCACGTGCCCTCGCACAAGGACGTGGTGATCGTCGACCCGATCTTCATTCCGGTCGAAAAGGACGACGTCGTCGATCCCGCGGGAGTGAAGGGCATCGGCGAGATCGGGATCACGGGCGCCGCTGCGGCCATCGGAAACGCGGTATTCAATGCCACCGGCAAACGGGTGCGCGCCCTGCCGATCACGCCCGACAAGCTGTTGTAGCCGATCCCGCGCCGAAGACGCGGGTATGCGGCTACTGTTTTGAGGCTGTACAGATCATGCCATGCAGCGGGTGCTCACCATCTGCGGCCCGACGGCGTCGGGGAAGACGGCGCTCGCGGTCGAGCTGGCGGAGAAGCTCGGCGCCGAGATCGTCTCCGCCGACTCGCAGCAGTGCTACCGCGGTCTCGACGCCGGCACAGCCAAGCCGACGCCGCAGGAGCGCGCGCGCGCGCCGCACCACCTGCTCGACGTGGCAGATCCCGAGGAGCAGCTCGACGCCGCACGATTCGTCCAGCTCGCGGACGCGGCGATCGCCGGCATCCATGGGAGGGGAAAGCGGGCGATCGTCGCCGGCGGTACCGGGTTGTGGATCCGCGCCCTGCTGCGCGGACTGCTCGACGCGCCTGGCGCGTCGCCGGAGTTCCGCGCGGCCTTGCGCGAGGAGTTCGACGCGCTGGGCGTTCCCGCGCTGCATGAGCGTTTGCGGGCGGTGGATCCGGCGGCCGCCGCGAGGATCCTCCCGAACGATCGCGTCCGCATCGAGCGGGCGCTGGAGGTCCATGCCCTGTCGGGGAGGCCGCTCAGCGAGCTGCAGCGCGAGCACCGCTTCGCGCAGGCGCGTTACCAGCCGCTGATCTGGTTCCTGGACCCGCCGCGAGAGGTCCTGCGGGCGCGCATCGAGGCGCGCACACGGCGGATGTTTTCCGATGGCTCGCTGCGCCGCGAGACCGAGTGGCTGCTCACGCGCGGCGCAACCAAGGCGCTGAAGATCATCGGCTACGGCGAGTGCGCCGAGGCGCTCCGGACCGGCGACTGGGCCGCGGCCGAGGAGCGCACGAACGCCCGCACCCGTCAATACGCGAAACGGCAGCGGAGCTGGTTCGCGAAGGACGCGGGCGCTCCGCTGGAGTGGCCCTTCGACGCGCTGCGCCTTTGCGAGCAGGCGGCAGGGTGGTACGAGGGCGCGCCCCGCTGAAGGCTTTGATGGCTACCTACGCGCTGGATTTCGAGAAACCGCTGCTGGAGCTGGAGACGAAGCTCGCCGAGCTCAAGCGGCACGCCGCGACGGGAGAAGGCTCGGGCACAGCGGGGAACCTGGACGGCGAGATCCGGCGCCTGGAGAAACGCTGCGCGAGGCTGCAGCAGGAGATCTTCAACGAGCTGTCGCGCTGGCAGGTGGTCCAGCTCTCGCGCCACCCCAACCGGCCCTACATGCTGGATTACGTCCAGCGCCTCTTCACCGACTGGGCCGAGTTGCACGGCGATCGGTCGTTCGGCGACGACCAGGCGCTCATCGGCGGCCTCGCCCGGTTCGATGGCGAGCCCGTGATGCTCATCGGCCAGCAGAAAGGGCGCTCGACCAAGGAGAACATCGCGCGCAGCTTCGGGATGCCGCGTCCCGAGGGCTATCGCAAGGCGCTGCGGCTGATGAAGCTCGCGGAGCGTTTCGGGCGGCCGGTGATCGCGTTCATCGACACGCCAGGCGCCTATCCCGGGATCGACGCGGAGGAGCGCGGTCAGGCCGAGGCGATCGCCGTCTGCCTCGAGGAGATGGCGGGACTGTTGGTGCCGGTGATCTCAGTGGTGATCGGCGAAGGAGGATCGGGAGGCGCCCTCGCCATCGGCGTCTGCAACCGGCTCTTGATGCTCCAGTACAGCTGGTACTCGGTGATCTCGCCCGAGTCATGCGCGGCGATCCTCTACCGCGACAGCTCCAAGGGCGAGAAGGCGGCCGAGGCGCTGAAGCTGACCGCCCGCGATGCCTACGAGCTCGGGATCGTCGACGAGCTGGTGGAGGAAGCTTCCGGCGGCGCGCACCGCGATCCGGATCTCACCGCCCAGAACCTCGCCGGAGCGCTGCGGCGGCACCTGCGCGCGCTCCGCCAGCTCGGTCCCGGCGCGATCGTGGATGATCGGTATGCGAAGTTCCGCAAGATCGGGCCGGTGACGCAGCCGGGGGCGAACGGCGCTTAGAGTCGCTCACTTCTTCGCCAGATCCTCGACCATCATCGCGAGGAAGTCGTCCGCCTTCACGAATCCCTTGCCCGGGCTCTCCCAGGGCGCGAGGAGGTTCTCCTTGCGCAACGAGGAAGCTCATAGGGGCGGTACCGTAGCAGAAGCGCCTGCCCGCCCGCTCGCTCGCCGGCACTAGCCACTCCGCTTCCGGCGCCCACAGCTTCCGACCTTATGGAGCCACTTGCGCTGGCGGTCGCCGCTACTCTCGCACTTCTCGTCTTGCTGCGGAGGCCTGGGGTCTTCTCGCCGGCGCTCCTCATCGAGGGCGGCCTTCCCGTTCCAGCCTCGCCCGCGCCGGGCGATGACGAAGAGCAGCTCCCGGAGACGGACCGCGCGCCGCGCCCCTGGCTTCCCTGGACGATCGCCACTGTCGCGGTCGTGCGGCTCGTGCTCCTCGTGACGCTCCACGCCTGAGCGCTTGATTGTGCGGGCCGCCCCGGGTTATCCCGCCCGCGTGACGGCGCCCATCGTGGCCATCGACGGGCCCGCCGGGGCGGGCAAGAGCACGGTCGCCCGCCAGCTCGCCAGGAGGCTGGGCTTCACCATCATCGATACAGGGGCGATCTACCGCTCGGTCGCGCTGGCCGCGCAGCGAGCGGGTATCGCATGGGAGGACGATACCGGGCTGTCGCGCCTCCTCGATGCCGGTCTCGGTCTCACGTTCCAAGGCGAGCGCGTCCTGCTTCGCGGCGAGGACGTGACCGAGGCGATCAGGACGCCGGAGATCAGCCGCGGCGCGAGCGTCGTTTCCGCGCGACCCGTGGTGCGGCAGAAACTGCTCCAGCTGCAGCGGGATCTGGGCCGTGCGGCACCGCGAGGAGCCGTGCTGGAAGGCCGCGACATCGGCACGGTGGTCTTTCCGGACGCCGACGTGAAGTTCTTCCTCACCGCCTCCGACGAGGCGCGGGCGCAACGCCGCCACGCGGAGCTGAATGAAAAGGGCCTGTCCGTGCCGCTGCCGGAAGTCCTCTCCGACCAGCGCCGCCGTGACAAGGACGATACGGAGCGCGCCATCGCCCCCCTGCGGGCCGCGGCGGACGCGGTGGTCGTGGATACGACCGGATTCGACCTGGAGCAGGTGGTGGAGCGGTGTTTTCGCGTAGCGTCGCAGCGCCTGAAGCATCTGATTTCCGGGCAGCCTTGACACGATCCGGGGCGTTCTGTAGGGTCCGCCCGCGCTTCCAGGCGGAGTCCGGTTTTCCGCCGTTTGCCATCACTCCCCGTGGCAAGCGGCGCTTCCTTTTTCAGGGGGCGACGTGAAAAGAATCGCAGGCAAACGTTTACATGGCGAATCCGCAAAGTGATCTGATCGGCGGCGAAGAAGATTTCGCCGCGATGCTCGAAGAGTCCTTCAAGGGCAAAGGCACGACGAAGGGCGGCGAGCTGAAGGAGAACGAGATCGTCCGCGGCACGGTGGTCCAGCTCACCAAGGACTACGCGGTGGTGGACATCGGGTACAAGAGCGAGGGCCAGGTTCCCATCCAGGAGTTCGGCCTGGTCGACGGCAAGCCCAACGTGAAGGTGGGCGACACCGTGGAGGTGCTGCTCGAGTCGCGCGAGAACGACACGGGCATGGTCGTCCTCTCCAAGGAGAAGGCCGACAAGATGCGCATCTGGGACGAGATCTCCACCGCGTGCGAGCGTGACGAGCTCGTCGAGGGGACCATCGTCGGACGCGTGAAGGGTGGGCTCTCCGTCGACATCGGGGTGAAAGCATTCCTCCCCGGGTCCCAGGTGGATCTGAGGCCGATCCGCAATCTCGACAAGCTGATCGGCGAGAAGTTCAAGTTCAAGGTCATCAAGTTCAACAAGAAGCGCGGCAACATCGTGCTCAGCCGGCGCGTCCTGCTGGAGAAGGAACGGGAGACGCTGAAGAAGGACACCCTCCAGAAGCTGAAGGAGGGCGCGATCCTCACCGGCATCGTGAAGAACCTGACCGACTACGGCGCCTTCATCGACCTGGGCGGCATTGACGGCCTCTTGCACATCACCGACATGAGCTGGGGCCGCGTGGGGCATCCGAGCGAGATGCTCAACGTGGG
>VBKQ01000068.1 GCA_005879505.1 Deltaproteobacteria bacterium | reverse complement strand
GGAGATCCCGCTCCTCTCGGCACTGCGGACAGGCGGAGAGGTGGCCGTCGACCTCGTCCCGCTCGGCGGGGGAGAGTCCACCCGACAGGTACGCCTGGAGCCTGTGGGCAATGTGCGCCATACCTCTCCCAGGCAGAACCGCGAGCGAGCCAAAAGGTTTAGCCCCCTCGCCGGTGTGCTCGGCGACTGAAATTCCTAGGCTTGTTCGCCGAACCGGAAGCGGATGGGGAGGAACCCTCCCAGATCGATCTCGTCGCCGGTCTCGAGCATCCGGACGTCGACCGGCTGGCCGAGGCGATAGGACCCGCGCGCCGAGCGCAAGTCCTCGAAAACAGGCCGTCCTCCCTTCCAGAGGATGCGGGCGTGCCGAGGCGAGATGAGGGGCAGGTCGAGGCGGAGGTCCACTCCTTCCCCGCTCCCGAGCACGAACTCCGTCTTGTCGACTTCCACCTCCGGCCTGCCGTCCACGGAGAGGAACAACTTCTGCGGCGGCTCCCCCTTGCGGGCGCTCTTTGCCGGCTCCGGATGCAGAGGCATCCCCGGTGCGGCTGTCGCGGCGTATCCAGCCAGCGCGCGCTCCAGCACCTCTTGGGCCTGCAGCCCGGTCCGCTCCGACAGACGGCGGAGGAGATCGCGGTCGCCCTCGGTGAGCTCCGCTCCCGGCGCCTTCTTCGCCGAGGCGGCAGCGGTCTTGGGCCTCCGCCCCGGGGTCTTGCGCGTCTTCACCATGGCCGCTGTGTATCACGGCCGTCGCGATTCAGCCGCCGCGCGAGAACAGCCGTTTTCCCAGCTGCAGGTCTCCGAACACAACGACCGACACGAGCAGTCCGAGCAGCAGCAAAAGCCCGACCACGTGGACCACCGATTCCAGGCGATGGTTCACCTTGCGCCGCGTGATCAACTCCACGCCGAGAAACACCAGCCGGCCGCCATCGAGCGCCGGGACCGGCAGGAAGTTGAACAGCGCCAACCCCACCGAGATGTTCGCGAGGATGCTGGCAAAATCCGCGATGCCGCGCTTCACCTCCGCGCTGGCTTGCCGGACGATGGCGATCGGTCCCGCGAGCGATGCGGTGCCCTTCCCCCGGAGCGCGTCCCAGAGCGCTCCGACGGTCGCGGCGTTCAGGGCCCAGACGTCGTGCAGCGCCCGCGGCACCGCCTCCGCAAAGGGCAGGCGCACCATCACCCGATCGAGCTTGACCGAGATCGTCCCGTTCTCCGGTCGCACGGTGAACGCCCGGCGCGCTCCGTCCCGCAGCACCTCGATGCGGCGCTGAGCTCCGGCGTCCCGCTTCTGCAGCTCCCGGCGGAGATCGTCGAAGGAGTCGACCGGCACGCCGTCGACCGCCACCACCTGGTCGCCGGTCTGCAAGCCCGCTGCGGCGGCCGGACCTCCGGGAATCACTTCGATGCGGGTGGTAGTCAGGTCCAGGAAGCCGTGAGATGCGTACAGCGCAGCGATGATCAGGAACGCGACCAGGTAGTTCACGCCCGGGCCGGCCGCGATCACGAGGAAGCGCCGCCAGGCGGGCTTGTTCATGTACGAGCCCGGATCGGACGGATCCTGCGCCGCCGGATCGTCCGGCGTGAAGCCCGCGATCTTGCAGTAGCCGCCGAGCGGAAGCGCGCTCAGCCGGTAGTCGGTCTCGCCGCGGCGGAACCCCCAGATCCGGGGGCCGAATCCAAGCGAGAAGGTCTCCACCCGCATGCCCATCATCCGGGCGAGCGCCAGGTGCCCGGCCTCGTGGGCGGCGATGAGCAATCCGAGGCCCACGACGGCGACGAGAATGGCCATTGGAGGGCGGCAGCATAGCCCATGCTCTGCCTGCGCGCAGGCACTACGTTCTCATCAGACATTCCCGGGGGATGCGTATGCGCGGAATCCTGATCGCGGTTGGCAGCGCGCTGATGGCGGTCGCGTGCTCGTCGCAGAAGCCGGCGGCACGGGTGGACGATTCGGGGCTCTCGCGTTTGAACGAGTCCCAGATGGAACCGGTCGACGACGCGCGGGTGGAAGAGGGCCGTGCCCACGATGCAGTCGCCCGGGTCCGCGCGAACGAGGCCGACGCCCGCGCGCGTCTGGAAGTCGCCCGCAGCGAACGGACCGTCGCCGAGGCGCAGCTCAAGCGGGCCCTGGCGGAGAAGGACCTGCGGAAGAAGCAGTACGCGAGCAAGGATCAGATCGCGGAGATCGATGACGAGATCGCCGGCGCGCAGGATCGGCTGAAGGCGAGCGACCTGAAGCTGCAATACCTGCAGCAGATGGTCTCGGTGAGCGAGGCGGAGCGCAAGCTCGCCGAAGCGCACGTGGTCACGGCCCAGGCGCTCACCGAGCAATCGAAGTACCGGGCCATGAAAACGGCCAACGCGCCACAGGCGGGATCGGTGAATCCGGGCGATGTCGACCACCGAGTGGCCAGCGCCCAGGCGCAGGAGGCGAATCTGCTCAAGGAGGTCTCCCAGCGCCGCTCGAAGGCACTCGATCTGCACAACCGCTGGCAGGCGGCCGACACCAACGCCCGCAGGTTGGCGCGGCCCTCCACCACGACGGCCGTCCCTCCGCCCACGACGGAGTCCACCCAGCGCTGAACTTCCGACGCCGAGCACGCTTGAAGGCTTAGAGGCGGCGGCGTTCGCCGGTGTGGACCCAGCGGAAGTAGTCGCGCAGGATCTCGGCGTGATCGAAACAGAGTGCCCGCCAGGGAACTTCGGCTTCGCTGAACCAGCGCGCCTCGGCGGCGTCGTCGTCGGCCTTCGGCTCGGCTCCCGCCTTCGCCCGGCAGGCATACACCGTGGAGATGGTGTGCTTGCGGGGGTCGCGCCGGGGATCGGAATAGGTGAAGAGCTGCGTCACCAGCTCGACGTCGAGGCCCGTCTCTTCCTTCGCCTCGCGCCGGCAGGCGGCGCCGATCTCCTCGCCCGAATCGACGAACCCGCCCGGGAGCGCCCAGCCCCGCGGCTCGTTCTTGCGCAGGATGAGGACGATGCGCCCGTCCGGACCCGCGATGATCGCGTCCGTGGTGGGCAGAGGATTCTTGTACTCCTGCGCGGCGCTCACGGGGTCACCAGGCCGGAGGGCGACTGCTCCGGCGGCGGCGCCTTCTCGACGCGGCCCTGGAGAGAATGGGTGAACAACGCGCGGCAGAAAGAGTTGGCGGCGTCCCTCTCCAGAGCACGGGAGACGGCGAGCGCGGTCCGCGCCGCGTCGAGCCGCTTTTCGCCCGCGAGCACGTGCGCCATCTCCACCAGCCGGCGGGCATAGAGCGCGCGCCGCTGCGGCGTGAAGTAAGCGACCGCGGCGTCGGCGGCGGCCCGCTCCAATGCCTGCTGCCGCTGCGCCGCATCGATGAAGAGCTGGCTGGTCGCGATCTCGTCGACGCGGAGCGCGAAGCGACGCAAGTCATCTTCCGCCGGAATCCAGGCCATGAAGAGCGGGTCCTCGAACAGCGCGGCACCTGCGAGCTGATGCGCCAGCTCGTCGGGCAGGTCGAGCGCGAGGCCCGGCGACGGGGGCGGGGTCGGCGGCGCCGGACCGAGCAAGAGCAGCGCGTCGGCGTAGGCCGGCGGAGGGGAGAACCCGTTGCGCGCTCCGGCGGCCTCCGCGTCGGCGATCAGCTGCCGCGCGTGGTCCTTGGGGATCTCCGCGGTGGCCACTACGCTCTGCCGCGGAAGCCGCTTGACGAACTCCCGCCAGGACCGGCGCGAGAGCGCGAGCGCGTCCACGGCGAGGATCCCCTTCAGGTCGGAGATGATGACCTGCACCACCTCCACTCCCTGCCGGGCTGGTCGCGTCCACCAGACCGCCCGCTCGCCGTACGCGTCGATGCTGCTGGCATAGCAGGAGGGGGCTTCTCCCTCCGGGAGAGGCTTCAGCACCGGCTCGCCCTGGGGCGGGATCTCCTGCACTTGCACGCCCCGCTGCTTCAGCTTCTGCAGCTCCCGCTTCGACTCCTTCGCCAGCGTCCGGCTCGGCGAAGTGGCGAGCTCGTGAAGGACTTCCTGCCGGGCGGCCCGGCCGGCGGCGTGCACCATGGCGAGCGCCAGCATCTCCGGAAGCGCCGAGATCTCCGCCGCCAGCGCCCGCGCGTCGGGGCCGCCGAGGCCGGCGGTCTGCGCGACCGCTGCGGTCTGGAGCTTCGCCAGGATGTCGCGGGCTGCCTGCACGTGCGCGGGCTGCAGGCGCAAGACGCCGGCGCATTCCATCTCCTCGGCGATGCTCTCCGGACGGAGCGAGGCGTCCTTGAGCAGGGCGAGGCACTCATCGACCGTGAGGTTGTGCCGCTCGGCCATGGGGGCTGCGCACAATAGAGACGGCCCCTCGGGGCGTCAACGCTGGTCGCGGCCGCCGGAAGGCGGCTGAGCGACTACGCTTGAGCGCAAACCTCGGGGAGCACGAGTCATGAATCTGTTCTAGCATGTAGGTCGCGATGCGCGTGACGATCCGGTATTTCGCCGCCGCCCGGGAGCGGGCCGGGATCTCCTCGGAGACGCTGGAGCTGGACGAGGCTGCCACCGCCGCCGAGGCGCTCGCTGCCGCTTGCGCGCGTCACCCGGCGCTGCAGCCGGTCGCGCAGAGGCTCCGCCTGGCGGTCGACCAGGAGTTCGCCGCGCCGGAGCGCAAACTGCGTGACGGCAGCGAGGTCGCGCTGATTCCGCCCGTCTCCGGCGGTGCCGGACCCCATCGCATCGGGCCTGCCGTGCTCGCCCCCGAGGTCCCGTTGCGTGAGGTGGCAGGGGCCGACTGCGGAGCGGTGGTCAGCTTCGTCGGAACGGTGCGCGCGACGAACCAGGGCAAGCGCGTGGTGCGGCTCGAGTACGAAGCGTATCCCGAGATGGCGCTGCGCATCTTCGAGCAGATCGCCGCACAGGCCAGGGAAAGGTGGGCTGCCCGCATCGCCATCCACCACCGCACCGGCGCGCTCGAACCGGGTGAGATCTCCGTCGTGATCGCCGCCGCCGCGCCGCACCGCGCCGACGCGTTCGAGGCGTGCCGGCACGCGATCGAGGCACTGAAGAAGGACGCGCCGATCTGGAAACGGGAGCTGTATCCGGACGGCTCGTCCTGGGTGGGCATGGGGTCCTAGAACACCTGAGCCGCCTTCGGCGGCCGGGGCTACCCCGTGCTACGCTCATTTCGCGCATGGCAACCTCGGTCCTGGTCGCGGGTGACGTCGCCTTTCGCGAAGCCATCGCCGCTGCGCTGGGGCGCGACTTCACCCTGATCGAGAGCGAGTCCGTCACCGCGACCGCCGATGCGCTGCTGGCCTCGAAGCCGGTGGTGGCGTTCGTC
>VBKQ01000358.1 GCA_005879505.1 Deltaproteobacteria bacterium | reverse complement strand
GCAGCCGCTGCTCTCGGTGGATCCGGCCGCGGCGCGCGCCCGGGCCCGCCTCCCGGTGCGCGCCTTCGAGCAGGCCATCGCGAACCTGCTCGACAACGCGGCCGAGGCGACCGAAGGGCGACCCGCCCGCGACGTGCGCGTTTCGCTGCAACGGGTGCGCGACGAGCTCCGCCTGACGGTGGTGGACAACGGGGTGGGCGTTCCCGAGCCCCTGCTGCGGCGCATCGGCGAGCCATTCTTCACCACCAAGGAGCCGGGCCATGGCACCGGGCTTGGTCTCTATCTGGCCCGGCATGTGGTGGAGCGGGAGGGCGGAGAGATGCGGGTCGATTCCGCCGAAGGGCGCGGCACGAGCGTCACGCTGACGATGCCCGAAGCCGAGAGCGCGTGATAAAAAAGCCGCGTGCGTCTCCTCATCGTCGACGACGACGAGCCCTTCCGCCTCGCGCTGCGCAATGCCTTCCTGCGGCGCGGCTACGACGTCTCTCTCGCGGCTTCCCCCGCGGAGGCGGAGCGCGCGATGCTCGATGCGGCGCCGCAGTACGCCGTCGTGGACCTGCGGATGCCCGGGGGATCGGGGCTGGACGTGGTCCGCGCTCTGCGCGCGCTTCCACAACCGGCGCAGGTCGTCGTCCTCACCGGCTACGGGACCATCGGCACCGCCGTCGAGGCCATCCGGCTCGGCGCCATCAATTACCTCAACAAGCCGGCTGACGCCGACGAAATCGAGGCCGCGCTGCAGGGGAAGCGCTCGCCGCCGATGAGCGACGTGCCATCGCTCGATCGGCAGGAGTGGGAGTACCTGAACCGCATCCTCGCCGACTGCAATGGCAACATCTCCGAGGCGGCGCGGAGACTGAGGATGCACCGGCGCACGCTGCAGCGGAAGCTGCAGAAGCACCCGCCGAAGGCCTAGCCGGGGGGCGGTTCCTGGCAGGTCCACACCCGGCATGTTATCCCCCGCCGTCTCATGATTCAGGTCCAGGAAGTCACCAAGGCATTCGCCGGGAAGAAGCTGTTCGAGAGCGTGAGCACGACGTTCCCGCCCGGGCGGCGCTATGGCCTCACCGGCCCGAACGGCGCCGGCAAGACCACCTTCATGAAGATCCTGGCGGGCGACCTGGAGCCGGATACGGGCGTGATCTCGCGCCCCAAGCGCTTCTCCGTACTCAAGCAGGACCAGTATGCGTTCGAGGACCGCAAGGTGCTCGATGTGGTGCTGATGGGCAACGCCGCGCTCTGGGAGGCGATGCAGGAGAAGGAGCGCCTGCTCGCCAAGCGGGACCTGACCGACGAGGACGGCGCGCGCCTCGGCGAGCTGGAAGGAGTGATCGCCGAAGAAGACGGATATTCGGCGGAGGCCCAGGCGGCGACGCTGCTGGAGGGACTCGGGATCTACGAAGCCGACCACCAGCGGCTGATGAAGGAGATGGCGGGCGGCAACAAGGTGCGGGTGCTCCTCGCGCAGGCCCTGTTCGGGAAGCCGACTGCGCTGCTGCTCGACGAGCCGACCAACTCGCTGGACCTGGACTCCATCCACTGGCTGGAGGACTTCCTTCTCCAGTACGAGGGGACGCTGGTGGTGATCTCCCACGACCGGCACTTCCTCAACGCGATCTGCACGCACATCGCGGACATCGATTACGAAACCATCATCACCTACGGCGGAAACTACGACGACATGGTCCGCGCCAAGGGGCAGGTGCGCAGCCGCATCGAGTCGGAGAACGCAGACAAGATGAAGAAGCGCGCCCAGTTGCAGGAGTTCGTCGCGCGCTTCTCGGCCGGCACCCGCGCTTCCCAGGTACAGAGCCGCATCAAGCAGCTGGAAAAGCTGTCGGTGACGGATCTGAAGAAGTCGAACATCGCCCGCCCGTTCATCAAGTTCGAGCAGAAGCGGCCGAGCGGCAAGCAGACGCTGACCATCGAAGACCTGACCAAGGGATTCGACCGGACTCTGTTCGAGGGCTTCTCCGCGCTCGTCACCAAGGGCGAGAAGGTGACCGTGGTGGGCCGCAACGGCGTGGGGAAGACGACGCTGCTGCGGACGCTGATCGGGGAGCTGGAGCCCGATGCCGGCAAGATCACCTGGGGCCACGAGGCGCAGGTCGGCTACATGCCGCAGGACGTGAAGCCGATCATCCCCACCAACACCACCTGCTTCGACTACCTGCACGACATCGATCCCAGCGCCGGGAACGAGGAGATCCGCGGACTGCTCGGCCGCATGCTCTTCCGGGGCGACGAAGGCATGAAGCCGACCAGCGCGCTGAGCGGCGGCGAGGCTGTGCGCCTGCTGTTCTGCAAGCTGATGCTGACGAAGCCGAACGTGCTCGTGCTGGACGAGCCGACCAATCATCTCGACCTGGAAAGCATCTCGGCGCTCGGCGAAGGTCTGGCGAACTATCCGGGTACGGTGATCTTCGTCGCGCACGACCGCGACCTGATCGATACGGCCGCGACCCGCATCCTCGCCTTCCACCACGGCGGGCTGGAGGATTTCGCCGGGGACTACGAGACGTTCCTCGAGAAGCACGGCGGCTTCATCGACGCGCGGTAGGCGCTCCGCGCCAAAGGCGCGGGTATGCGGCTATGCATTGACCTTGTACAATCGCATCCCCTATGGCCGCCCCGGAGCGGATCGCGATCGTCGGCCTTGGTCTGATCGGCGGCTCGCTCGCGCTTGCCCTGCGGCGCGCGCGGCCGCAGACCTGGATCATCGGCATCGACGTCGATGCGCGGACCCTGGAGCAGGCGACCGAGGAACGGGCGATCGATGCTGCCGCCACCCTGGAGCTGGCCCGGCTGGACGGTTGCGACACCGTGGTCCTCTGTACCCCTGCGCAGCCGCTCCTGGAAATGCTCCGGTCGGTCGCGGCGCGCATGCAGCCCGGAACCCTGCTGACCGACGTATGCGGCGCGAAGGAGCTCATCTGCTCCGCAGGCGCGGCCCAGGATCGGGTGGTGTTCATCGGCGGGCACCCGATGGCGGGGACGGAGTTCCGCGGATACGTCTCCGCCAATCCGGCGCTGTTCTCCGGCTGCACCGTGGCGCTCTGCCCTCCGGTCGGCGCGGCGGACCCCGGAGCGCGCCGGGACGCCATCCGGCGCGTCCGGGAGCTGTGGACGACCGCCGGTGCGGAGACGCTCCTCGACGTCGAGCCGGACACGCACGATCGCGCGGTCATGGTGGCGTCCCACTTGCCGTACCTCGCCGCGGCCGCGGTGGCTGAAACGCTGATCGAGTCCGGCGGCGAGGCGATGCTGGCGCGCGAGCTCGCCGCCGGCGGGTTCCGGGACACGACGCGCCTCGCCGGCGACGGAACTGTGGGTGGCGCGGCGGCATTGAACCGATTCGTTCCCGGTGCCGCGCGCGCGCTGGCGGACCGCCTGCGCGCGCTGGCGGACGCGCTCGAGCGCAACCCGGAAGAGGCGCTCAGGCGTCTGTCCACCGTCGCGGACGAGCGCCGCCGCATGCGCTTGCCGGCGCCCGCGCTCCCGCCCGCCAAGACTTTCCCCCGCTGAATTGCCACGTCGCGGTTGCGCATTCGCTGTCTGGGCGTAGCGGTGACGGCCGGGCGAGCGCCCCTGAGGTGTGTTCACCGTTGAGCATGCGTACCGTTCCTCAGGGAGGGACGGAGTGGACGAAACCAACCCGACGCAGCGCTCCCGCGTACTCGCCCTGCTTCCCGGGGTGCCCTTGCCCGCGAACACGGGCGGGGCCCTGCGCGCGCTGGCGATGATTCGCGCGCTCGACCGGGCATTCGACACCACCGTCCTCTCCTGGTCCCGCGCCGGCGAGGACTTCCAGGCGCTCGATCGCATGCTCGAAGGACGAGTGCATGTCGTCGAGCGGATGGGTCCGATCGATGCGCTCTTCGCCGAAGGCATGGGCTTCGTTCTCGGCTGCCCGGCGGGCTATTGCCGGTACGGCTGGTTTCCGTCGGTGCTCAAACACGTATTGACGACGCAGGGCTTCGACTTCATCCACTTCGATCACCCGCACACCGCGCTGACGTGGCCGCAGATCAAGAGGCTCCAGCCCGTCGCGCGGCTGGTCCTGGACGCGCACAACGTCGAGGCGGAGATCATGGACCGTCTCGCCAATACGGCGCCACGGTGGCAGCGCAAGGGCCTGCGCTGGCAGGCCGGCCGCATCCACGAGCTCGAGCGCGAGCTGGCGCGCAACGTGGACCTGGTGCTCACCTGCTCGGAACGGGACGCCGGAGCGTTTCGCGACATGGGGGCCCGCCGTGTTCGCGTGGTCCCCAACGCCATCCCGCCGCTCGAAGCCCCGCTGGTGGCGCAGCGTCACGACGTGGTGTTCGTTGGTTCCCTCGACTGGCGGCCCAACGCGGACGCGGCGGTGCTCCTGGCCAAGGAAATCTGGCCAAGGTGCAGAGCGCTGCTCCCGGGTGCCCGCCTGGTCATCGTCGGGCGCAATCCGCCGCTCAACGTCCAGGCGCTCGCGTCCCACGACGTGGCGATCGAAGGCAGCGTCCCCTCCGTTCGGCCGTATCTCGATCGCGCGTTCGCCACCGCCATCCCGCTGCGCGCCGGCTCGGGAACGCGGATCAAGATCCTCGAGGCCTGGGCGGCGGGCGTGCCGGTGATCGCGAGCCGCATCGCGGCGGAGGGGCTGCCCTGCTCCGATGGGAAGGACCTGATCCTTGCCGAGGAGCCGAGCGATTTCGCCCGCGCCCTGGTCCGCCTCTGGCGCGACCGGCAGCTCGCCGACGAGTTGGTTCGCGAAGGGTTGCGCACGGTGGAACCGTTCACCGCCGAGAAGATCGCGCAGGACGTCGTGCGCTATTATCGCGAGCTGGTCGACCCGGAGAGCGCGCGACCGTACAGCGACGCGTACGCGCCCGCCATGGCGGCGATACCGTAGCGCCGGGCCCGCTCCAGCGCTTTCTCCTCGATGCGGGCGCGGTATGCCTGGTCCCGCGCGCCCCGCAGTGCGTCCGACAGCAGCGCGGCGTCTCCGGGCGGGACCAGCACGCCCGCTCCGTCTGCGAGCATCTCGGGGAGCTCGCCGACAGCGCTGGCAACCACGCAGCGGCCCAGGGCCAGCGCTTCCAGCGCCGTGAGCGGCAGCCCTTCGGTGAGCGAAGGGATGGCGATCACGTCGGCGGCGGCAAATACCTCGCGCGCCTCCTCCAGGTAACCGAGAAACCGGACGTCGAGCCCCTGCGCCGCTTCCCGCAGCTCGCCGCGGAGAGGCCCATCTCCGGCGACGAGCAGCGTCGCGTCGATGGCGCGCGCCGAGTCGAACAGGATCCGATGCCCCTTCTCCGGCGCCAGGCGGCCGATCAGCGCGATGCAATAGGCATCCGGTTGCACGGCGAACTTCGCGCGCGCCGCTCGCCGTTCCGCTTCCGAGACGGGCGCGGATTGGGGCAGGCCGTTGGGGACGAAGGCGACGGGCGCAATGCGGACCCAACGCCGCAGTCGGCGCTCGAGCGCTCGCGAGACTGCCGCCACGCCGCGCGTGAAATTCCCCAGGATGCGCGCGACCATCTCGTACACGCGGACGGCGGCAGTGGTCCGCGTGTCGCCGTGGAACGTGGCCACCACCGGCACACGCGCGAGCAGCCCGGCGACCAGCGCGACGAACAGCGCCTTGAAGTCGTGCGCGTGCAGGAGGCGGACGCCTCGCTCCCGCGCGACGCGGGCGATGGCGCGCGCGCAGCGCAGGTCGAATCGGGATGCGCTGTCGAATTGCACGGCCGAAATGCCCCGTCGCCGCGCTTCCTCCGCGAGGGCATCGCGAACGCCGGGGCGGCCGATGGCGCCCACGATGGGGAGGTAGGGCCGCGGCATGGAGGCGGAGAGCGCGAGGACTGCGCGGTCGGCGCCGTACAGCGCCGTGCCCTGCCGCAAGTGGAGGATGGGGATCACGATCGCGCGGCGAGCTCGCGGTAGAGCGCCCCGTACGCGTCCACCATCGGTTCGATGGAATACCGCCTGGCCCGCTCCCGCGCGTTGGTTCCCAGGCGCGCGCGGAGCTGCGCATCTGCCACCAACCGCTGCAGAGCGGATCCGAGGGCAGCGCGATCGCCGGGCGCGACGAGGAACGCCGTCTGCTCGTGCCCGTGGATCTCGCGGACCGGCACCAGGTCGTGCGCCAGCGTCGGCAGGCCGGCCGCCATCGCTTCCAGCATGCTGAGCGAACGTCCCTCGCTCAGCGAGGTCTGCGCGTACACATCGAAGGCGGAGAGCAACCGCGCGGCGTTCGGGATCAGCCCGGTGAGATGGACGTTGGCATGCCCTCGCGCCGCGGCGCGGAGCGAGCTCTCCATAGGTCCGGCGCCGATCAGGAACAGATGCACCTCGGCGCGATCGGCAAACTTGTCGAGAAACGCCTGCAGCAGCCGGTCCGGCCCTTTGATCTCGCGCAGCCCGCCCGCATATCCCACCGCGAGTGCGCCATCCGGAATCCGGAGCTGCGCGCGCGCTTCCTCGCGGGACATCGATGCGCCCGTCTCCAGAGGGACGCCGTTCTCGATCACGGGCACGCGCGCCCCCGCGGGCGCCCACCCGAGGATGTCCTCCCGGACCTTGTCGCCGCAGGCGACCAAGGCGTCGGTGGCGCGCGCCGCCAACGCGGCGGCATGCCGCTTCTTTCCCTCGGGCGTGCGCTGCTCGTGGAAGGTCGCCAGCACACGGGTCTTCGGCCGCACCGCCCGCACCGCGACCGCGTTCAGCCAGGGCCCGAGGTCGTGCGCGTGCAGGACGGATACGCGGCGCTGCTCGAGCACGCGCCGGATTCCCAGCAACGCTGCGAGGCTCATGCCGTCGACGGGAAGCAGCTCGACGTCGACCCCCTGCTGCCGCGCCAGCGCGCCGACAGGGCCGTCGTCACCCAAGGCGAGGATCGAGGATTCGACGCCTCGGGAGCGGCTGCGGGCGGCCAGATGAAGGACGAGCTGCTCGAGCCCGCCCAACCCCAGCCCGTAGATGAGGTGCGCGACCCGGACGGCCATGCCTGGAAGGTAGGCACGGCCTCTCGCTTGGGAAGCGCTTTGCCGGGTTCACGGCTGCACGAAGCAACGGCGGCCGGCGCTAGGCCGTCTGCCTGCGGATCGCCAGCATCGCCACTCCGCCGAGGATCAGCGCGAGCGCGCCGAGAGCGCGCGGCGCGACGCTCTCGCCGGCGACGGCGGCGCCGAGGCCCACCGCGACGACGGGGTTCACGTAGGCGTAGCTTGCCGCCAGCGTGGGACGAACGCGCGAGAGCAGATACTGATAAGCGCTGTATCCGACGATCGAGCCCGCTACGATCAGATACGCGAGCGCCAGCGTCGCCCGCACGGTCGGCACGGCCGGTATCCGTTCGCCGTGCAGCACGGCGAAGAGGAGCAGCACCATTCCTCCCGCCAGCATCTGCGCTCCGCTCGCCATCAGCCCCTTCGGCAGCGGCAGGCGGCGGCTCCAGATCGATCCCAGCGCCCAGCTCGCGCAGCTCACCGTCAGGACCGCGGCTCCCGCGGGGCTGGCGCGCAGATCGCCCCCGGTCTGGAGAAGTGCCACTCCGGCCAGACCGACCGCGAGCCCCACCCACTCGCCTTGCGACGGCCAGCGCCCGAACAACCCGGCGAACAGCGCGACCCAGAGCGGCACCGAGGCGATGGCAACGGCAGCGACGCCGGAGCTCACCCACTGTTCGGCGATCACGACGCAAGCGTTCGCGCACACCAGCAGGGTCCCCACGATCAGCGACGATCGCCACTCCGTCCGCATCGGCGGCGGAGCGCCGCGCGCGCGCGCCCAGGCGTACGTCACCGCCCCCGCGATCACGAAGCGCAGGCCCGCGAGCAGCAGCGGCGGATAGCCCTGGAGCGCGATGCGGATGGCCAGGAACGTCGAGCCCGAGATCACGTACAGCGAACCGAGAGCGAGCAGGACGCGCGAGCGGTCGTTCTTCATGATGGGCGATCAGATGCAGGACGCGCTCCGGCGATCCAGCCACAGGCGGACCTCGAATCGGCGGACAACTGTGCTGGTCCATGTACGAGTTTGAGCGGACTGTACTTACTCGTCGATGCTCTGCTGCGCCTTGGCGGCCTCGAGCAGCAGATCGACGAGCTTGTCGGCGAGGAGCTTGTTGCCCGGCAGCGCCTCCTGGTACGTGCGCCGCACTGCGGCCTCGCGGCGTGGGTCGAGCACGGCACGGCCCGTCTGGCGTTTGGAGTCCCCGATCACCTTCGCCACTTCGAGCCGGCGCTGCACCAGCACGCCGAGATCGTGATCGATGGCGTCGACCCAGGCGCGAAGCTGCGCGAGCGGCAGGCGGGCGTCGGGATGCAGCGCGAGATTGCGCGCAAGCTCGGCGAAGCGCGCCGGCACCAGCGCCTGCTCGGCATCGGAAAGAGCGCGCGCGGGATCGTCGTGGACCTCGACGATCAGGCCGTCCGCTCCGGCAGACCATGCCGCCCTCGCCAGCCCTTCGACGAGGTCGGCGCGCCCGGCCGCGTGCGAAGGGTCGGCGATGATCGGCAGGTGCGTCAGCGGTCGGGCCGCGAGCATCCCTCCGACGTCGAGCGTGTTGCGGGTCGCGGTCTCGAACGTGCGGATGCCGCGCTCGCAAAGGATCACCCGCAGCTCTCCGGCCGCCATGATGTACTCGGCGGCGCCGAGCCATTCGTCCACGGTGGACCCCGCGCCGCGCTTGAGCAGCACCGGCCTGCCGGCGCGCCCGACCGCGCGGAGCAGATCGAAGTTCTGCATGTTGCGGGCGCCGATCTGGAGGACGTCGGCCTTCTCCGCAACCGGCTTCACGTGGTCGACCGCCATCACCTCGGTGACCACCGGCAGCCCGTTGGCCTTCCCGGCAGAGACCAGCCAGTCCAGGGCTTCCAGCCCATGGCCCTGGAACGCGTACGGATTCGTGCGCGGCTTGAAGATGCCGCCGCGCAGCGCGGTGGCGCCACAGGAGGCGACCTCGCGCGCGATGCGCATCACCTGTTCCGGGCTCTCCACGGAGCAGGGGCCGGCGATCACCGCCCGCGCGCCCGCGCCAAGGCGCAAGGGCCCGACTTCCACGACCGTGGGCGCCCTGCGCGCGGTGGCGTGCGGGAGCGACTTGACCACCGGCTCGGTGCCCTGCTTCGGCGGGGTGATCTTCGCGGCGTGCGCGGCTGGCTGCCCGAGCGAGATCACCTGCACGTCTCGCACCGGGGCCAGCGCTTGCAGCCGCGCCGCATCCGCGCCGAGCACCCACATGCGGACCGGGTACTCGGCGGTCCCGGCCAGGGGCAGGAGCGTCGCCCCCGTGAGAACGTCGAGGCGGCCGGTCGCGGTCATGCTGCTCGTGCGCAGGAAAGCGAGCGAAACCTGCGCGCGCGCATGGTCGGCCATGCGCAGATGGACGAACCGCGTCCCGTTCTGCTCCTTGTCGGAGACGTCCTCCACCAGCACTTCGAGGCCGTACCGCTCCGCGGCGCGCCGCGAGCACACGGCCGCATCCGTGGAAGCGTCGTGCGCGACGATCTGCGCTGCTCCGGCGGTGTCGTAGCAGACGACCCGCTCGATCCCCATCTGCGCGAGCCGGTGCGTGCACTGCCGCAGCGCGGCCGGATGCGACCAGGCGCGCTTCACGGAGGCGAGCGGCGTTCCAGGCCGCGCCGCCAGCGAGAGGCGCACCGGCACGCTGGTGACGGCCACCGCGACCAGCTCGAGGCCCTCGACCACGAAGGCGGCAAAGGGCTCCAGCGCCTCGGTGATCGCGCCGACCACCGCGTTCTCCATCGGCAGGACGGCCTCGTCGATGTCGCCGTCGCGCAACGCCTCCAGCAGCTTCTCGAAGCTGGCGAATCCCCGGGGAACGCCGCCGTGGGCGGCCGCGGCCACTTCCCCATAAGCGCCTGGCTCGCCCTGATATCCTACCGTCAGGTCGATGTCCTTCGCCTTCGCAGCAGCTTCCCGATCGCCGATTTCCCGCAGCACGACTGGCCTCCGAAACAGCTACTTCTATCAAACTCCCGCGGCGGCGCACGTGTTCCGGAGGGCAAGACGGGGGTGGGCGTCAGACCGCATGCTATGCTGGACGCGATGGCGTCCGAAGACGAGCTGCTCTTGAGCCAGCCCTGGCACGCGGATCTCGCCGCGGACCCGTTCGCCGCCCTCTTCCGCAAGCACTCCGCCGCCCTGCGCGCCGCGCACCAGGCGCAGCCGTCCGAGGGAGTGCTGATCGCCGCCATCGACGGCAACGGAGTCTTCGACGCGCATGCGCACCTGCGCCTGCCGCCCTCCGGGATCGCCCACCTGATCGTCGGACGCCACGAGCGCTGCGACGTGGTCCTCCCACGAGACCAGGACGTGTCGTTGCGGCACATGCTCCTGCGCGCGACGCGGGGCCCGCAGGGCCAACTGCACCTGCGGGCGATCGATCTGCGCTCGCGCTGCGGCCTGTTGTCCGAGGACGGGAAGCGCTGCGAGGCCATCGCCAGCCGCGGCCCGCTCTTCCTCCGAATCGCGAGCTACGTCGTCTTCCTCCTTCCTACCGGACCTTTGGTAAGGCCCTGGTCGCACGACGCCGACGAGACCTGGCGGGGGTTCAGCCCGCGCGACCAGGAGGTGCTGCCGCCGCCGCAGCCGCTCAAGTCGCGTGCGGCGCCCTCGCCAGGAGCGGTGAAGCTCGCCACCATCACCATCCAGTCGAGCTCGCCGCAGGCCGGCGACCTCACCTCCACCCATGCCGTCTGGAGCGATCAGCTGGAGCGCGGCATCCTGGTCGGCCGCGACGACCGGTGCAGCCACGGTGGCCTCGACGAGGGCAACCTCTCGCGCGTTCATCTCGTGCTGTTGAGCGTCGACGACGAGGTCTGGGCGATCGACACTGCGAGCACCAACGGCACCCGCGTGCTCGACGGCCCTCCTTTTCGCCAGCTGCTCCTTACGGGGGAAACGCAACTGGTCCTGGCCGACGCGCTCAGCTTGAGCTGGGCGCCCGCCCTGCACCCGGCCCGTGCGTAACTTCCGTGCATGGCACGGAAGAATGGCAGGGGGAAAGGCAACCGGCAGGTCGGCTACGCGGTGATCGGGCTGGGGCACATCGCCCAGGCTGCCGTGTTGCCGGCATTCGCCCACGCGCACAACGCGAAGCTCGTCGCTCTCGTCTCCGGCGACGGGCAAAAGCGGACCCGGCTGGCGCGCAAGTACCACTGCGACGCGTATGACGTGCGCGACCTCGACGAGGTCCTGGATCGCCCGGACATCGACGCGGTCTACATCGCCGAGCCGAACGACAAGCACGTCGACTTTGCGGTGCGCAGCGCGAAGGAAGGCGTGCACGTGCTCTGCGAGAAGCCGCTGGCGATCAGCGAGGAAGAATGCCGGCGGATGATCGACGCCTGCCGCGAGGCGGGAGTGAAGCTGATGACCGCGTACCGGTTGCACTTCGAAGAATCGAACCTGGAGGCCGTCAAGCTGGTCGAGCAAGGGAAGATCGGCGAGCTGCGCTTCTTCACCAGCGTCTTCGCCTACCAGGTGCGCCCCGGGAACATCCGTACTTCGGCGGACCGCGGCGGCGGAGCCATCTGGGACCTGGGACCGTACTGCATCAACGCCGCGCGGTACCTGTTCCGCGCCGACCCGGTCGAGGTATTCGCCACGCGGATGGACCGCCGCGAGGACGAGCGGTTCAAGGACGTCCACGAAGGAATGGCGGTCCAGCTGAAGTTTCCCGGCGAGCGCACTGCGCAGTTCACCGTCAGCTTCGGCGCCTACGAGCAGGACCAGTACCGGCTGGTGGGTACCAAGGGTCACATCGAGCTGGTGGACGGGTACGAGTACTCCGGGCCGCGCGAGCTGCGCCTTTCGGTCCGCGGCAAGGAACGGGTGCGGAAGTTCAAGGCAGCCGATCAGTTCGCTCCCGAGCTGATCGCCTTCTCGAAGGCGATCCTCGAGGACACCGACGTGGAGCCCGATGGCGAGGAGGGCCTGCGGGACGTGCGCGTGATCGTGGCGGCGCTGAAGAGCGCGCGGGAGGACCGGTCGCTCACGCTTTCCTGGCCCGCGCCCAAGCGGCGGCCGGAGCCCTCCGACCGGATCTACCGTCCGCCGGTGCGCGAGCCTCATCTCGTCGGGGTGGAAGCGCCGACGTTGGAGTGATTCGCCCCTGCGCTGCAACGTTACCGACTGGACCGGAGCGATCAAGCAGGCCTCAGCGCGAATGACGGCGACGAGTGCTTGGTGTAGCGTGGCCGCACCGTCGAACGGACGGGGTTCCATTTGAAGGGAGGGAATGAATGCGTCGAGCACGGTGGATGGTGATTGCTTTCATCTTGAGCGCTGGGATCGCACGCGCGGACGAGAATCCGGCTGCGCACGGAAAGTCGACATACGGATTGGCTGGTTGTGGTCTCGGCTCGATGATCTTCGGCGACCAGAAGGGGTGGATCCAGGTTCTGGCGGCGACCACGAACGGGACGTTCGGGACCCAGACCTTCGGGATCAGCTCCGGCACATCGAACTGCGTAGAGTCCTCCGGTACGCAAGGAGCCAGAACCTTCATCGAGGGCAACCGTGAGGCGCTGGCGAAGGACGCCGCCCGTGGCAGCGGTGAGACAATTATCACGCTGAGCGCGGTGGCCGGCTGCAAAGACGCGAGGGCCGTCGGCGCCGTTCTGCAAAAGCGCTTCGCCCAGCTCTTCCCCGGCGAGAAGACCCCCGTGGATCAGGTCTCGCAGAACGTGATCAAGGAGCTACGCTCGAACAGTTCGCTCGCATGCGGGAAGATCGGTTAGGCTCGTGCGGTCGAAGGGAGTCCGCCAAGGCTCCCTTCGATCTTTGCGCATGCGCCCGGCCCGCGTCGCCCTTCTCGCGCTCGCGATTTCTACGCCCGGGTTCGCACTTGCCGAAGAGGGCGCTAAGCCCGACCCCACGTACCTACCCGAGCTACTGGCCGCGGCCAGGAACAGGTCGCTATCAGAAGACCGATCGTGGCTACGCCTCGGGCACTGGCGCAAACGGCTCCTCGGCGGCTGGGAGAGCGAAGCGGATGGGCCCGGCCTGTTTCTTTCGCCCCAGGGAAAACGGGATCCCGCTGCTGAGCTCGAAGCGACACTGAACGGGTTCTTTGCTGAGGGCGACGGCGCGCCAGTGGGCCCGAAGCTCGGCGATCCGTCGCTCGAGCATCCTCAGTGCCGCTTCCCGGCACGATTTGCCTGGCTCGCGGCTACCCTCCGCATCGATCTTGCGCGGCTACCGCCGCGATCCTGCCCGCGGTTCGAGGCCTTCTGGAGGAGGGTCAGCGCTAGATCCGCCACGCTTGTCTTCTCCTCGTATTACCTCAACAACCCCGCCTCCGCCTTCGGCCACATCTTCCTGCGGCTCGGCAAGGAGGAACTCGCGAGCGGCGGTGAGCGGCTCGACCTCATAGACCAGGCGGTCGACTTCGCGGCCGTCACCAACACCTCGAACGCCATCCTCTATGCCTTCGAGGGCCTCTTCGGATTTTTTCGGGGCGAGTTCAGCGCTCGGCCGTACTTCTACAAGGTGCGGGAGTACGCCGACTACGAGTCGCGCGACCTGTGGGAGTACGAGCTTTCCCTGGACGAGCGGCAGCTGGCGATGCTGGTCGGCCACCTCTGGGAACTGGGGCAGACTTGGTTCGACTACTACTACGTCACCGAGAACTGTTCCTACCATGTTCTGGGCGCGCTCGAGGCCGCCGATTCCAATCTCGAGCTCCTTTCCCACCTCGGGCCGGCGACGCTTCCTGCGGACAGCGTGAAAGCGCTCTTTGCAAACCCTGGTCTGGTGCGAGCGGTCCGCTTCCGCGCCTCCGCACGCACGCAACTCGCAGCCCGGACAGCCGGACTCAGCGGCACCGACCTCGACGCCGTGCAGCGGCTCGCGGAAGGAAGAGATTCCGCAGCACTCGATGCGACGTCCACCCCCGAGCGTGTGCGCGTCATCGACGCTGCCCTCGACCTCGTGGACGTGCGTCACGGCCGCGACATCGTCACGGGCGCGGACCCAGCTGCCGATGTTCTCCGCCAGAGGCTCCTCGAGAAGCGAAGCGCGATCGGGGTGCCGAGCCCTCCTTTGGTCATTCCTCCACCGTCGGCCGGCGGGCCCGAACGGGGGCATGGCTCGATGCGGTTCGGACTGGGCGCCATGACTTCTCGCGAGGAGGGATCGGCCCTCCTGGTCGAGGGGCGCCTGGCGCTCCACGACCTGGCGGATCCGCCCGCCGGCTTCTCGCCGCGGACCCAGATCGAGTTCTTCAAGCTGCGACTGAGCGTTGCCGACCGCCGGCGCGCTCTCCGGCTGGAGGAAGCTTCAGTGGTCGAAGTGACGAGCCTGAACCCGATCGAGCGCTTCGAGCGACGCATTTCCTGGAAGTTGCGCGTGGGCGCGACGCGAGTGGTCGACGACGGGTGCCACGGTTGTGTCGCCGGTATGCTCGCCGTAGGGGGCGGACCGGGCATCGTCTCGGCCGGCGGCGCGTTCTCGGCGGCCCTCACGGCGGATGCCGAGCTGCTCGCCGCACCGGAGCTGAGCGGGCTCTCCGGCAGCGGAGTGCGACCGGGCGTCGGCCCCGGAGTGCTCTTGCGCCTGCTAGGGACCGACAGGGTCGCGCTGGTCGGAACAGGAAGCTGGCGATGGCTGCCACTCGCCTCGCCAAGGATGTCCTACGAGCTCAGCGTGGAAGCGAGGGTGCATCTCGGGGCAATATCCGTGGCAGCACGCTGGCGCAAGGCACCTCGCGCGGAAGACGTCGGCTTGGTTCTGCTCATATACCGAGGCTGACCTGCCGTCCCGCCGGTATCACTTCCAGTCCACTTTCACGATGGTCAGCTCCATGTCGCCCGCAGGGCGACGGACCAAGACGACGTCACCTTCGCGCTTGCCCAGGAGCGCGCGCCCGAGCGGCGCTTCGTAGCTGATGCGCCCCGGCCCGAGCGAGGCGTCGAGCTCGTCGCCTCCGACGATCTGGTATGTGGTGCACACGCCCCCTTCGTCCTCGACCGTCACCGTGGCGCCGAAGAAGACCCGGTCCGTCCTCGGCCGGGTGGCGGGGTCGACGACCTCGTATCCCTCGAGCTGTTTCTGCAAGCGGTGGATCTTCGCGTCGATTTCGCGGAGCTTCCTCTTTCCCAGCTTGTACTCGTAGTTCTCGCTGCGGTCGCCGTGCGCCGCCGCCACCGAGACTTCCTGCGTGACCCGCGGGCGCTCCTCGTACAGGAGCCGGCGGAACTGCTCGCGCAGCATCTCGAATCCCGCCCGCGTCATGTACTTCTTCACGGCTTTCTGTTGCCCGAACGAGGCGGTGCTGGCAACTTTGTACCGTGTCGACCGCGGTCACCCAGGGAATCCGCATCACCGTGAAGAGCCGCTACCTGCCGGAGCAGTCCGGGCCAGGGCGCTGGGCGTTCGCTTATACAGTCCGCATCGAGAACCTGGGGACCGTGGCCGCCCAGCTGCGCAGCCGGCACTGGATCATCACCGACGGCAATGGCAAGCGCGAGGAAGTGAAAGGCGACGGGGTGGTCGGGAACCAGCCGGTAATCCGGCCCGGCGAGAAGTTCGAGTACACCAGCGGGGCGGTGCTGCAGACGCCGCATGGATCGATGAAAGGGACGTATCGGATGGTGACGGAGGACGGCCGCCAGTTCGACGCGGAGATCGCGGCCTTTCCGCTGATGCAGCCTGGTAGCCTCAATTAGCTTCGGGCCCCGCCCGAAGCCGGCTCGGCGGCCACCCAGTTCAACCGGTTGAACCGCAGTCGGTAAACCAGCCAAACCGTCCCTTTTTCCAGCGTTTACGCCTGACCGTCGCGGCCGTCGCCAGCGCCAATCCGATCAGCGATTCGGCTCCGCCCGCCGATGCGCATCCGCCGACGCGGGCCGAGTTGCGCACCTCGACGCGGACGGGAGCGGTGCTGGTCGAGCTTCCGATGTCGTCCACGGCGACCGCCGTCAGATCGTGGGCTCCCTCGGCGGCCGCGGTCGTGTCCCAGGAGAAGGTCGCGGTGGAGCCCGTAGCCTTCGCCGAGACGGCGCCGTCGACCAACAGCCTCACTTCGCTCACGCCGAGGCCGGGGCTGGCATTCGCCTCGACGTCGACGTGTGCGATCCCGCTCAAGATCGAGCCGGTGCGTGGATCTCGCACCGCGACGGCAGGCGGCTTGACTACGTCGAGCTGGAATTCCATCTGCGCGCGCCCGGATGTTCCGGTCATTCCCAGGACACACATCGAGGACCCGTTTGGCGTCCCCGGATCCGCGGAGAGCGTCAAGACAGCCGTATCCCCCACGGCGAGGCGCGGTGGGTCGAAGGCGAAGTGGATCCCTGCAGGCTGGCCCGACAGGTCGAGTTGCACCGTGCCGCTCAAGCCGGAGGCGGTCATGGTCTGGACCTTGATGGCGATGGTCTTGCCGGCCGGAAGCACCGCCCGCTCCGCTTCCAGCGACAGCGTCGCTACGGGCCGATCCGCGGCGACGCGCATGACCACCTCGTCTCCCGGCCCGGTCGCATTCGGGGCCTGCCCGTACACGTACGGCAGCGCTCGCGCGGAAAGCGGCAGCGTCTCCGGCAGCGCGGGATAGCCGTGAAATGCCGTGTCAGCCGGAAAGGGGGCCCAGTCCTGCTCGCTGTCGTCGACCTGGACGCGCGCGCCGAAGGTGCCGGTCGCAACGTCGAAACGCCGGTACCAGAGAAGCATCCGGTTCTGGTCCTTGTAGACGACATGCACGCCGGCGCCGTCCGAGACCGCGCTCAGTGCCGCCCCATGGTAGATGCCGTCGACGGGGTCGTCGGGGAACGCCGGCTGCGGGGCGCTCCAGGTACCTACCGGGTCCGAGGCGTCGCGCTGTACGAAACGCGTCACGATCACGGTTCCGTTCTCATTGGCCGAATAGTCGTTCCAGACCAGCAGCAATTTCGATCCGGCGCTGATCAGGCGGCCGCCGGCGCGGCAGAGAGTCGAACCGAGCATCTGCCCGGGCGAGAACGAGCGCCCCCCGTCGGTGCTCACCGACACCATGATGTCGTTGCCGTAGTTGTCCCCGTTCCCCGCATCGCAGAGCGCGCAGCGAGCATCTTTCGCCGGATCGCAAGAAGACGCGGTTCGCCGGAACGCCTGCACCCAGATGCGCCCGGCGGAATCGACGGCCAGCTCGCCGCGGTGGTAGGCGGTGCCCGTCTCCGGAGTGAAGACTAGCGCGCGGGGATCCGGCGTCCATCCGGAAGCCCCGTTCGAGCGCCACCACTGGAAGTAGACGTTGCGCGCAGGGTCGAGCGTCGCGTTCGGGACGATGGACGGCGCGTCGAACGACTCCACCATCGCCAGATCGGCACCGACCGGAACTACGTCGGCAGTGTGCCGGTCGGACGCGGACGGATTGATGCTGGCGTAGAACGTCCAGGACTGTCCGTCGTCGTCGCTGCGGTACCAGGAGAGGCCGCTCTGCGACGGCGCACCCGCGCGGTCACGCTGCAGCGCCAGCAGGTATGTCCCGGTCGCCATGCGGACGATGTGGCGCGCGGCCGGCGTGGAGAGGGCGTTCGCGCTGCCCACCGGCGCGATCGTGCTCTTCGACAAGAGCTGCGCGGAAGCCGCGCGCGCCGCGAAGACCGCGACCGCCACGGCCAGGCCCTGAATCGACGCCACCCCAACCCCCTCCACATACCCTGCAGGCGGGCGAAAGCTAGGGAGCCCGCCTGGTCCGGGCAAGCGGTCGCCCGCTACACGGCCTGCGACAAGGCTTTTCGGTCTCGCGAGCCCTCGTCCGGATCCCCAGATCGGGGCCGGAGGGCAGACCATGGTCTTCGAATGCGGATTCGCGACCGTCGGAAATGCGACGCTGGACGGAGCCGCTCGAGGCCGGCGCGCGCCCGCCTCTGAGTTTCACGCCGAACTTGCAGTCGCGTCACGCTCCCGTCACATATGGCGGGGTATGAACCGCGCGGTGCACCCTCGCATCCTGATCGTAGAGGACGAGAAAGACATCGTCCAGGTGCTTGAGTTTGCCCTGAGGCAGGCCGGATTCGAAACGGTCTCCGCGCGGGACGGCGGCGAGGCCTTCGCACGCATCCGGGAGAAGGCGCCCGACGCCGTGATCCTCGATCTGATGCTTCCCGATATCTCCGGGACCGAGATCTGCCGCCAGCTGAAGGGGAACACACGGACGGCTACGGTGCCCGTGATCATGCTGACCGCGCGCAGCGAGGAAGTGGATCGCGTGGTCGGATTCGAGCTGGGCGCGGACGACTACATCACCAAGCCATTCTCGGTGCGCGAGGTGGTGCTGCGGGTGAGGGCCATCCTGCGCCGCGGGGTCGCGGGCGAGGCGCCGCCCCGAGAGCAGGTAGGCCCCATCCACCTCGATACGGAGGCGCACCGCGTGTTCGTGGACGAGCAGGAGGTCGATCTCACCGCCCTGGAGTTCCGCCTCCTCGAGACCTTCATGGCGCGCGTGGGCCGCGTCCAGACCCGCGAGCAGCTCCTGCGCGACGTCTGGCAGATGACCGGCGAGTTGCAGACCCGGACGGTGGACACCCACGTCAAGCGACTGCGCGAGAAGCTGGGCAGCGGCCGCGACCTGATCGAGACTGTGCGGGGGCTCGGATACCGCATGTCCGATCCCGCGGAGAAGTAGATGCCGATCTTCGGGCGCAAGCCGACGCTCGCCGAGGCCGTGGACAAGATCCGCGCCGAGATGCAGGCGGGGACCCTACCCGGAGAGGTGCTGGATGAGCTGCGCCGCCGCGAACAGCCCGTGGTCTCCGGCGGCCGCGAGCCACCCGGGCTGCAGGAGATGCTGGAGGCGGTCCCGGGTGCCGCCGCGCTGCTGGAGGTGGGCGGCCGGATGGTGGCGCGCAACGCCGCGATGATGCGCCTGCTCGGGCGCGCTTCCACGGTACTGGAGACCACCCGGAGCGCGGAGCTGCAGGACGTGTGCGCGCGCGGGTTGGCCGGATGGCCGCAGCGGCGCGAGCTGACCCTGCCCGCCCTCGATCTGATGGTGGAGGCGCACGTCACGCCGCTCTCGCACGCGCGCGCTCTGCTGGTGCTGCGGGATCTCACCGCCGAGCGCCGCGCCGATCGTGTCCGGCGCGATTTCATCGCTCCCGGCACGCGGCGCGACTGACGAGGCTGACGGACGATCTGCTCGACCTTTCGCGGCTGGAGACCGGCGCTTGGAAGCCGCAGGTTGGGGCGGTGCAGCTCGCTCCGCTCGCCGACTCAGTGCTCGATCTATTCCGCAAGAGCGCCGGCGAGAAGGGCATCGTGCTCGATGCGGACGTGCCGGAACGGCTGCGCGCGATGGCCGATCGGCGCGCGCTCGAGCAGATCCTCGTCAACCTGCTGGACAACGCGGTGAAGTTTACTCCGCAGGGCGGTCGGGTCACCCTGCTTGGGGACGGCCTCGGTCCGGCGGTGATGCTCTCGGTCGTGGATACCGGTCCCGGCATCGAGCCGCAGCACCAGGCGCGCATCTTCGAGCGCTTCTACCGCGCGGATGCCGGCCGCTCGCGCGAGCTTGGAGGAACCGGGCTCGGGCTCGCCATCGTCAAGCATCTCGCGCAGGCGATGAGCGGGGAGGCGGGGCTGGAAAGCTCGCCAAATGGCTCACGATTCTGGGTGCGGCTGCCCAGCGGCTGACCGCCGCCAGACCCAGCGGTTGTCGCTCGCCTCAAAAGGCGTGTAAAGGGCCGCATGCTGGAAAAATTGATGCCGAAGTCGGACGAGTTCTTCGACGACTTCGACGCCCAGGCCGAAGCGACCGTAAGGGGTGCGCGCCTGCTGCTCTCGCTGTTCGAGGACTTCACCGACGTCGAGCGCAAGGTCGCGGCCATCAAGCAGGTCGAGCACGAAGGAGACAACATCGCGCACCGCGCGTTCGAGCGCCTTCACCGCCAGTTCATCACGCCGTTCGATCGGGGGGAGATCCACCGCCTGCTCGGGAGGATCGACGATGTCCTCGATCTCACCGACGCTACCGCGGAGCGGCTGTTCCTTTACGAAGTGGGGCCCATCCCGCAGGCGGCGAAGGACCTGGCGCGCATCCTCGTGCCGGCGACGGAGAAGCTGCGCGACGCGGTCCGGCAGATGCGCGAGATCAAGAACCCGGCGCAGCTGCTCGCCTCCTGCCGCGAGATCAAGGCTCTCGAGAGCGACGCGGACACGCTGGTGCGGGCAGCCCTCGCCGCGCTGTTCAAGAGCGGCGCCGACCCGCTCTCGATCATGAAGTGGAAGGAGATCTACGACTTGATGGAGACGGCCACCGACCGTTGCGAGGACGTGGCCAACGTGATCGAAGGCGTGGTGCTGGAGCACGCCTGATGCTCGCGATCGTCATCCTGCTCATCGCCCTCGCGCTCGTCTTCGACTTCATCAACGGCTTCCACGACGCGGCGAACTCCATTGCCACCGTGGTGTCGACGCGAGTGCTCTCGCCCGGTATCGCCGTCGTCTGGGCTGCCTTCTTCAACTTCATCGCCGCCTTCGGCGGCGGCGTGAAGGTGGCGAACACCATGGGCAAGGGCGTGATCCAGTTCGAGATGCTCAAGTCGCAGGGCACCGCGATGGTGCTGACCGTCATCTTCGCCGCGCTTGTGGGCGCCATCCTCTGGAACCTTCTCACCTGGTGGTGGGGCCTCCCCTCCTCCTCGTCGCATGCGCTCGCGGGCGGCCTCATCGGCGCCACACTACCGGCGCTCGGCGTCGAGGGGCTGGTGGCCGAAGGAATCCTCAAGATCGCCGTCTTCATCGTGCTCTCGCCGCTGATCGGGTTGGCGCTGGGGAGCATCGTCATGATCGTGGCCACCTGGATCGTCCACCGCCGGGTGCCTTCCCAGGTCGACAAGTGGTTCCGCCGCCTGCAGCTCGTCTCCTCCGGCATTTTTTCCTATAGCCACGGGACCAACGACGCACAGAAGACCATGGGGATCATCGCCGTCGTCCTCTACGGGACCATCTGGGCCAATCGGCCGTTCGGCGTCCCCTTCTGGGTGATCCTCATCTGTCACGCAGCCATCGGTCTCGGGACGGCCTTCGGTGGCTGGCGCATCGTGCGCACGATGGGACACAACCTCACCAAGCTGCAGCCGATCGGCGGGTTCTCCGCGGAGACCGGCGGCGGCGTCACCATCCTGGCTATCTCCAGGCTGGGCATTCCGGTGAGCACGACGCATACGATCACGGGAGCGATCGTGGGGGTCGGCGCGACCAGGGGAACGCGCGCGGTGCGCTGGGGAGTCGCGGGACGCATCGTCTGGGCGTGGGTGCTGACGATCCCGGCAACGGCGGCCGTGGCGGCGGCGGTGTTCGTGGCGACGCGCTCGCTGCTCGCGCTCTTGTAACCGGGCGGCGCGCAGCTCCACCGGGAGGCGCGCGTACCTCCGCCATCTGCGCACTCGGGAGGATACGCGTCGCCGTGCTCCCACTGCCGCCTACGCCGGCAAACTTGCCCGGCCGAGAGTCCTCCGACTACCGTCGCTAGTCGAGTTTGACTACGGGGGGTCCGTGCCGCGGCAATTGATTGGCGGAATGCTCGCGCTCGTGCTGTTCGTGCCGACCGCGCTTCGGGCGGCTACCCTGCAGATTTCCATTCCACCTGGCGCGCTGACCGGAAGGAGCGACGCGCCGCCGGTCACCGTGAGCGTCGTGGACTCGACCGGCGCGGTCGATACGACGGTGACCGACAAGATCGGCATCGAGATCGGTGCGAATCCGAGCCAGGCGAGCTTGCAAGGCACCCTGGTGCTCAACGCGAACCAGGGCGTGGCGATGTTTCGCGACGTCACTCTCGATCGCGGGGGCGATGGATTCACGCTGGTCGGCTGGTCGCCGAGACTTGCCGACGTCACCAGCGCGCCGTTCGCGTTCACGCCGGCCCCGCGGCCGCAGGAAGCGCTCGGCTACGGTTGCGCGTCGGCCGGAAGCGGAGGGCTGGTGGTTCTCGGGCTCTTCGCGCTGCTTGGTTTCCGGCGGCGGCGATTCGGATGGGTGAGCTTGATGCTCGCGCTCAGCGTCGGCGTCGCGGGCAGCGCAAACGCTGCGGACCCGGTCAAGGCGCCGGCGGCGCAGCAGCCGGTCGACGCGGCGCGCGTCCTCAATCGGAAGGGCATCGAGGCGCTCTCGCAGGGCAGATACGACGAAGCGATCGCGACGTTCGAGGAAGCGCGCAAATCGGTGAATTCCCCTTCGCTCCTCTACAACCTGGCAGAAACCCACCGCCGCGCCGGCCACGTCGCGGAGGCCCTGGAGCTGTACCACGCCTATGTCGCGGCGGTCCCGGACGCATCGAAGCGCGCCGACCTCAGCGACTTCGAGCGGCTCGAGCGGCGGCAGGTCGCAACCGTGCCGGTCAGGGCAGCGGCGCCGGCCTCCGACCCCTTCGCGGCGTACGACCCGCCGGCTGTCGACGAGAGACCGTCGCGGACGCCGCGGCGCTGGCTCCATGCTCCCGGGGTGTTCGCGGGCGTCGGCTGGCTGCCGAAAGACCAGCGCGCCGGACTCGAGACGCTCCTGGAGATCGAGGCGGGCGATGGGTTCCGCTTTTCGGCCGGCGCGCTGATTTCGCCGCGACCGGGCGGCCGCGTGGCGGTGGAGCGCCGCCTGTATCAGGAGGACGAGTTTTCCGTCGGCTTCGCGCTGCGCGGGATGATCGCGTCGTTTCCCGGCCGGGCGCTGACGGGCGGCGGCGGCGGCTTCTCGCTGCGGATGCAGGCGACCGACAACGTCGAGGTCAGCTCCGGAGTCTTTCTCGAATACTACTCAACCAAAGGGGAGCAACTCCTCGCTCCCGTCGTCACGGCAGGCATCGGCCTGCACCTGTGAAACCCATGAACCCGACCCGCGCGATCGTCCTCTGTCTCGCTGCCTCCATGTCGGTCACCTGCGCCGGCGGCAGCACCGGCGGCGCGGAGTACCCGGCGAACGAGCAAGCATTCGACGCGGGCGCGCTGCCGTCGATCACGCAGTTCATCTCGAGCGCGAAGTCGGGCGATGGCACCATCCAGGCCCAGCTGATCTCCGGCGCGCCGCCGATCTCGAGAAATCCGGCCCCTGCCCTGACCGTCGCGGCGGGTGGTTTCACGATCCCGGGGGGCAGCAAGATCGTGGGCTTGAATGCCGGCGCTAACACCTACACTCGCGTGCTGCTGAAGGTGAACGCCGCCACCGACTACTACGAGCTGACGGGCCTTCCCGCCGGGAGCTACAACACCATCGTATTCACGATCCCGCAGACCGCGCCTGCCTCCTTCACCGTCAGCGTGGCCGTTTCGGTCGGACCGACGGATCCGATCGGCCCGTATGTGGCCATCGGGGTCAACCTGACGCCTGTCGGCCTCGGCGATGTGCAAGTCAGCCTC
>VBKQ01000357.1 GCA_005879505.1 Deltaproteobacteria bacterium | reverse complement strand
TAGAAGCCCTGCTGAGCACCGAAGCTTGAGATGGGGCATCCTGTCGCCGTGCCCCGCCTGCTCCCGTTCCTCATCTTCCTCGCCGTGGCGCTGACCCTGGTCGGCGGGATGCACTACTACATCTGGGTCCGCTTCGTCCGGGACCTGCACCTGCCGCATCCATGGGTGCTCATTCTCACCGTGGCGATCATTGCCGCCGCACTCGCGATGCCCGCGACGCTGATCGCGGTGCGGCTCCTGCCTTCCGCCGCCGTGCGACCCGCCATCTGGGTCGCGTTCATCTGGATGGGCGTCGGCTTCCTGCTGGTGGCCTTTCTCGGAATCGCGGATGCCGGCCGCCTGGTCGCGTTCGTAATCGCGCGCGTGCGCGGGCCGTCCGACCCCGACCCCGCCCGACGCGTGCTGCTCGCGCGCTCGCTCGCCGCGGGCGTGGGAGGCGTGGTCGCGGGTCTGTCCGCGTTGGGCCTGCGCAGCGCGCTCGCCGGGGTGCAGATCAAGGAGCTAGACATCAAGCTGCGCGGACTGCCACGGGAGCTCGCTGGTCTTCGCCTGGTGCAGATCTCCGACGTGCACGTCGGGCCTTTGCTGCGCAAGGACTGGGTCGCACACGTCGTGGAACGGGTCCGCTCGCTCTCACCGGACCTGGTCGCCATCACCGGTGACCTGGTCGACGGGCGCGTGCACGAGCTGCGCGAGCACGTGGCTCCCCTGGCGCGGATCCATGCGCCCCACGGCGTGTACTTCGTCACCGGCAATCACGAGTACTACTCGGGCGTGGAGGAATGGTACGCGCACCTGCCGACGCTCGGCGTCCGCCCGCTGCGCAACGAGCGGGTAGAAGTCGCGCCCGGGCTCGACGTCGCGGGCATCGAGGACCCGACCGGCGCGCCAGACCTGCCCGCGGCGCTGGAGGGTCGCGATCCGTCGCGCGCCCTGGTGCTGCTCGCGCACCAGCCGCGGCAGTTTCCGGAAGCAGCAAGGCTTGGCGTTCCGCTCACGCTCTGCGGGCACACGCACGGCGGACAGATCTGGCCCTTCTCCTGGATCGTCGCCCTGGCGCAGCCGTATCTGGCCGGGCTCTACCGGCGAGGCGACGCGCAACTCTACGTGAGCCGGGGCACCGGTTTCTGGGGACCGCCGATGCGGGTGTTCGCACCGGCCGAGATCACGTTGCTGCGCTTGCAGCCAGCATAGGGCTATGCCGCCGCAAACCAGGGCAGTACCTCGCGCGGCAGGTTGAGCGAGCGGTAGAAGAATTCCGCGCTCCCGATCGCCACCTTGTACAGGGTGCGGTCCACCGGCCTTTGCACCGTCTCGCCGAACGCCGCCGCGTACCTCAGCGAGGCCGCATACAGGTGCACGATCCCGTCGCAGCTTTCCCGCAGCTCGCCGCGACCCTTCAGCATCGGGATGGCGAATCGGTGCGCAAGCCAGCGCGACGCCAGCGGCCGAAGCGCTTCCTCCTGCGGCGCCACCCATCTTTCGAGGGCCGGCTGCCATTCGTGAAGCGCCCTCGGGAGACGGTCCTCCGCGAGCAGCGGTCCGGGATCGATCGCATGGATGAAGCGCCGGTATCGCACGGCCGACGCAGCGAGCAGCTCCGGACCGTGCGCGCCGATGCTGTCGCGCAAAAAGCGCAGGAACGGTTGCGGATCCTCGGGCTCGACGACTTCGAACGCGGCCTCGTTCCCGGTGCGAAGACGCCGGTAGGCGTGAGCGAGAGCGGCCAGCGTGCGCCAGACCGGGCCGTCCGGCATCGAAAACGCCTCGAGGCTGAGAGCGCGGATGCGATCGAGCGGGGCCGCTTCCACCGCGCGATCGCCGACCCTGCCGCCCAGCTTGTCCGAGGTTTGCGAGACCCGCAGGTCGAATCCAGGATCGCCGAAGGCGGCGGCCTGCTCGTGGATTCGCAGCGGCGCTGCCGATTCGTCGAGGCGCTCGATCACCTCAGGGCACACCGGATCGAACCAGAGCTCGACGCGCCCGCCCTGGCGATAGCCGAACGCCGGGAAGTCGACGCACAGGTCCGGCAGCGCCTCCAGGCCATAGCGCGAATGCACGCTGCAGGCTCCGCCGGGCGAAAGAAAGCGGCAGGCACGGTCCTCCCCCACCCCGTCGAGCTTCATCGAGTGGAGGATCTGTTCGCCCTCGCGCTCGCCCTTCTCGAGGACGAGCTGGATTCCGCGCGTGAGCGCGGCGCGCTCGCCGTTCGCCAGATGGTCGTGGAGCCGGAGGAAGTCCTCCAGCCGGAACGGGATGTCCCAGCCGCTGCAGCAGCAACCTTTCTGGTTGCAGCGGAACCGCAGCATCGGCTCCGACAGACGCACGCTCGAAGCCTGCGGTGGCGGAGCCTCGCGCGGCGGCGGCACGACGTGCAGCGAGAGCTTCATGCCGCCATCCTACCGTCGATCATCACCCATTCGGGATCGGCCAGGTCGTCAGGCGCCAGCGAGCGCACCGCGAGCAGGCTCGCGCATGCGCTCACGTCGAGGCGTCCGAGCCGAGGCAATCCGAGCAGTGCCGCCGCCGACGAGGTGGCGGCAGCGAGCGGGTCCACGCCGGCGGATGCCAACACCCGCAGCTCTCCGGCATCGATGCCGGGTGCAGTGTTCTCGTTGCCGAGGTCGGTACCGTACGCCACCCGCGCTCCCGCGGCGTGGAGATCGCGCAGCCGCTCTGCAGGAACGGAGAAGGCTCGCAGGGTCGAGATCACCCATCTTCCCTTCATGCGCGCGAGGAGATCGGCGGGCAGCGGGTCGCGGGGGGTGTGCGCCAGGACATCGGCGCCCGCGTCCAGCGCCTGGCGGACGGATCCGGCGTCGAGCGCGTGCGCGGCGACGAGCAGGCCAAGCCGATGGGCCTCGTCCGCAGCGGCGCTCGCGACCTGCGGCTCGAGCAGCGGAAACCTCGGATCGAACGCGAGCTTCACGACCCTGGCTCCCTTCTGGCCGAGCCTGCGCACGGCCGCACGCGCCTCCCCGGCCGTCGTCAGCTCCAGGCCTTCGCCGTTGGTGCCCCAGGAACGCGTCGGGTATCCGCCGGGCGCGGTGAGCAGCGGTCCGGAGAAGCGGATCGAGAGCGGCGGATGCTGGAGCGGGAGCATCCGCTCCGGGGCGCCGAGATCGAGCACCGCGGCGAGACCGCGCCGCGCCTGCTCGCGCGAGACGATTGCGGGATCACCTGCGACGCAGAGGTGCACGTGAGCGTCGATCAGCGCCGGAACGAGGATCAGCCCGCGCGCATCGATCGCGCTCGCGCCGGGCGGGGCCGCCTGTGCCTTCGCGGCGATCGTTTCGCCGTCGACGCAGAGCGCCCCTGGCCGCGGGGTCGGGTCCGCGAGCTGGCCGCCGGCGATCCAGAGCATCCCCAGAGTCTAGACCACATCTCATGACGGTGGCCTCGACTGGCAGGTGTATGCTCGGTGCATGCCTGACGAAGCCGACGAGCTGATCCTGAAGATGCAGCACCTCGAGGCGCAGGCGCGAGCTCAGCAGGACGCGCGGACGAAACAGGCGGGTGTCGCGGGGCTGAGGACGGCGGCACGGCGCCTCGCCGACGAATCGCGGCAGGAGCTCGCGGGGGCGGAAGCCGCGCTGAAGGCAGCCGAGGCGAAGCAGGAGCGAGCGCGCAGCGGCGGCCTCTCTCCGCTCGAAGCGGCCGACCTGCTCGTCCAGGGCAAGGCAGAGGCCGACGAAGCGAAGGTGCGGGCAGTCAAGGCGCGCGCGCGGCTCGATTTCGCGCTCGACCGGATGGACGAGGCCGAGCGTCGCGAGTGGGAGGCGCTCCAGGCCGAGGCGCGGGCCGAAACGCATGCCCAACTCGCCGACGATCCGCTGTTCAAGAAGCCGTAATGCCCCTGCGGAAGGCCGCGCGCGTCCTCACGGCGCTGGCGATCCTCTTCGCGCTCTATGCTCTCGCCCGGAGCCTGCCGCTGCAGCGCTGGATCGTCGCCGGCGCGAAGCTCGTTCACGCGCTGGGATGGCCAGGCGTTCTCGCCACCTTCGCATCGATCTATCTCCTGACCCTCTTGCTCTTCCCGGTCATCCCGCTGATCGTCGCTTGCGGGTGGCTGTACGGACCTTGGGGGGCGATCATTTCGCTTGCCGCGGTGGTCGCAAGCGCGGCGACCTCGTTCAGCATCGCTCGCGCGCTGGGTGGAGCGGCTGCCGCGCAAGCGCTGCTCGAACGTCGGAAGGTGCGCGCGCTCGCGAACCTCGCCGCCGACGGGGGAATCCTGACGGTTGTCCTGGTACGGCTCTCGCCGATCCTGCCTTACACGCCGAGCAACGCCGTGCTGGGACTGACGCCCATGCGGCTGCGCCATCTCGCCATCGGCACGGCGATCGGAATGGCGCCGGGAACGCTCCTCTACTCCTGGGCAGGGTCCCTGCTGCCCGGCGTCGAGGCGATCGAGCGCGGCGAAACGCTGCATGGATCGCTGGTCTGGCTCCCCATCGTCATCGCGCTCTGCGCCGCCGGCGTTCTGGGAGTCTTCGCGGCGCGCCGCCTGCGAAAGGTCTAGTCGCGTCCAACGGAGGCGGCTTAGCGACTACTGCTCTCAGGCTGTACAGTTTATGAGATGCGCTCTCCCCGCGGCTCGCCAAGGCGGGCCGTCGCGCCAGCAACAGCCCGTCGATGACGTCGCGTAGGACCGCGAGCACCGCCTCCGGATCGGGGCCATCGAGGATGGGGGTGTCCTGGGCGCCGAGCACCGCCCGCCCCGCAACCGAGCCTCCGGCGTTGCGGGAGAAGTGGACCGGGATCACGCGCCCTCCTGCGCGCAGGTGGCGTACCGCGATGATCTTTTGCTTGGTCACGGTTTCGGACTCCGAGCAAGCAGCGCGCCAGCACGGTGGCCCGGTAACTGGCCGGATCGGCCAACACGCTGGCCAGCTCGACGCGCGCGACCCTATAAAGGTGTTCGAGACGCGTCGGAGCGCCGCGTCGAGATCGCTCGCGGGTGGCGCCGCACCAATCGGGGCCCGGTTCCGAGCCTCGATCGCCAGCCTGAAATCTGGCCTTCGGCCGAAACCCTGGCTCACTCACTCTGAGTGAAGGCGCGTGATCGATCTGGCACCGCCGTTGCGTGCCGAACCCGACAAATGCAACTGTCGCGATTCGTCGTCGCGTACGAGAACGTGCGGCCCGGAGAGCACGTCCTCTACAGCGTTCTCGAAGATCGGTACGTCGGCATCGACGACGCGACGCTTCGCGCCGTCGACCGCTGGTCGGCCGGCGGAGCACCGGCCACCGCCGAGGAGCGCGAGACCCAGGGCGTGCTCGTCGAAGACCGGTTTCTCGTCGAGGGCCGCGGCGAAGACGACGCGCGCGTTTCGGCGCACCTGGACAAGGCGAGGGAGGGCGTCCCCGGCACGATGTACGTGACGCTGATGCCGACGCTGCAGTGCAACCTCGCCTGCAACTACTGCTTCCAGAAGGAGCATCCCTCTTTCACCAAGATGTCGTCGCCCACCGAGGACGCAACGCTGGAGTGGCTGCTGCGGCAAGTCGACGAGCGCGGGCTGCCCACGCTTTACGTCCACTATTTCGGCGGCGAACCGACGACGCGCAAGGATTACTGCTTGCGGACGGCGGAGGTGCTTTCCGCCTCGATGAGAGCGCGCGGCGGCAAGTTCCGCTGGCACATGACCACCAACGGAATCCAGCTCGACATCGAGTTCGCACAGAAGATGGAGTCGTTCGCCCCCGGCAGCTTCAAGATCACCCTCGACGGCGACAGGGAAACGCATGACCGGATGCGCGTGTACCGCGACGGCCGCGGCACCTTCGACGTCATCTTCGACAACGTGGTCGCGCTGGCGCGCGCCGGCTGCAAGGTGTACGTCGGCGGGCACTTCTTCCCGGACCAGGCGGCGTCGTTCGAAGCGCTGCTCGATCGGTTCCAGCAGACCGGCGTGGCGCCGCTTCTCGCCGGCATCCAGTTCCGGCCGATGGTCGACACGCAGCAGCGCAGTAGCGGCACCTGCACTGGATGCAGTGAGAAGCAGGAGACCCAGACGCTGGTGCAGCTCAACAAGTCGATCGAGCGCCGGAAGATGGCACCGGCTGCTGAGAACGGGGCGACGCTGGAAGGGCTGCTCGGCCCCTGCGAGCTGCACTGGAAGAACAACTACACCATCGATCCCGAAGGCCGCATCTACAAGTGCCCCGCGGTCGCCGGCCTGCCCGGCCTCGAGGTTGCACAGGTGGCCTCTTCCATGCCCGAGAGGGTTGCGCCGCTGCTGGAACTGCGCCCCTGGGAGAAGTGCGGCGACTGCCCGTACCTGCCGGTCTGCGTCGGCGGCTGCTTGGGCGGGAAGTTCCTCAAGACGGGCCGCCGTGACGAGGTGGCCTGCAAGAAGGACATGTTCGAGAAAAGCTTCCACGAGAGCGTCGTCCACCGCTACCTCGCGGAGTTTCCGGACCCGGAGTGGACAGAAGCAGCCTGAACAAAACTGGAGAAGACGATGAAGATCAATCGCTCGAAGAGGAAGTCCGTTCGCGTTCCGAATGCGTGTGGAGCAATCGTCCACAGCCCGCCGGTGGCGTAGCGCCGAGCGGCGCATCGTTGACTCCGCGGAGTAACGCGGCAAAGAAGAGCAGGTGCGTTCGTTGCTGCTCACCGCGTTTATCGGATGCACGGCGCCGCCGGTACCTCCCGTCGTTGTCACGGTCGCCCTGTGGGGGCCGCTCGGTGAACTCGCCCCCACAGGCAGCGAACCCGCGCTTGCATCGATCGCCCAGCCGTGGGTCTATGACAAGCTTGTCACCGTCGACGCGAACGGAGAGCTGAAGCCCATCCTCGCCTCGCGTCTCGAACGAGTTTCGAACCAGCAGGTGCGCATCGAACTGCGTCCCGACGCGACGTTCAGCGACGGAGCGCCGGTGACCGACGCAGATGTGGTCCGGTCGCTGGAATCTGACGGTCTCAGCGTCGCGCCAGCCGCAGGCGCACTCGTGATTCAATCGCGGCAACCAGGGTTGCCGATCGACGCGTTGCTGCTGCAGGCGTACGTTTTCCGCGAATCGCAAGGCAGGGTCGTGGGAAGCGGACCTTTCGCAGTCGCATCGCAGTCCGCGAGCGAGCTCCGACTGAACCGGCGCATCCCGCGGCCTGGACGGGTCAACGAGGTACGCCTCACCGCTTACAAGACTCCTCGCGATGCATTCGCGCACACCTTGAAGGGCGATGCAAACCTGATCATCGACGTCGAGCCTCGTTCGGTGGAATTCTTTCGAGACGTGCCTTCGTTGCAGATCATTCATGGAGCCGGACGAAGCACCGACGCCCTCGTCTTCAATCCCGCGTTGGCTCGCCCGGACCGGGTCCAGCTCGCGGAGGCACTCGCGTCGACGCAATTGCGAGAGCTCGCGTACGGAGCGACGGAGTGTGCCGAAAAGGCGACAACGCCAAGGAGCGATGTCAGCCTGGGTACCGGTCGAGGCCTTCGCATTCTGAGCTGGGGACCTTTCGAACGGCTTGCCTTGGCGACGCGGCGCATTCTCGCTGCGCGCGGTGGTGAGATTCGCCACGTGACCCCACAGCAGGCACTGTCGCTCATCGCTGGCGGCGCGTTCGACATGGTGACGGCCCGCCCGCTCCGATGGCCACCCGGCTCGATGGCCTTGGTGTGGCGCACCGGTAGTCCGTACAACATTTTTGGGTACTCGAATCGGACCGTTGACCGCGCGCTAGAGAATGGCGACTGGGCTGCGGCGGAAGCAGCCCTTCGGGACGATCCACCTGCCGCCTTGGTCTGCACCCACGACCACATCGCGGTCGTCGACGCTAGAATCGTGAACCCGAGGCTCGGCCCCTACGAGACTCTCGAAACCCTGCCGGAATGGGAGGTCGCGCGGTGACCCGCCGCCGCATTGCCTTGCTGCTCACGGCCCTGGTCGCCACGAGCGGCGTGCTCCCGCTCCTCCTTCTCGCGGTGTTCGGGCTTCAGATCCTTCGGGATCGCGGGGAGCGCGCCTCGCAGGAGGCCCTGGAGGCAATCGCCGCTCAAGCTGGGACGCGAATTGCGACGTACATCGTGCAGCAGCGCGAAATGCTGCGCGCGATCGGCACTGCGGTCGCGGACGAAGCGGACGCGGCGCGGCGTCTTGCCGATGTCTCGCTCGATGCGCCGAGTCTGGGCAAGCTGCGCCTCGTCTCCACGGAAACGTCCCCACGCGAGCTGCCTCGGATGCTCAATCGCGAGCAGATCGCCGCGGCGCTTCGTGGAAACGAGGTCGCCTCCGAGACGTACATCGCAGAGCTGTCGCCCGCGATGGACGTCTGCGTTCCATCGGGAAAGCTGGGCCGCGCCGTGTGTGCGACGCTCGACCTGCTCGAGCTGCAGCGGCAGGTCCAGCGCATCCGCATCGGCGAACAGGGATACGCGCTCGCCTTCGACCGCACCGGCCGGTTGGTCGCGGCCGGCTCCGGCGCGATGCGGGCCGCGGTGCTCAGCGGCGAGCCGGTCGCGGAATCCGCGCTCGCCTCGGGGCTCGTCAACGGAACGCCCGCGCCCACCAGGTTACGCAGCGGCGATGGCCGTGACGTCCTTGCCGGATGGACCTCCCTTCCGAATCTCGGCTGGAGCATCGCGGTCGAGCAGCCCGCGGAGGAGGCGCTGCGAGGAGCGCGCACGGCGCTCAAGTTCCTCGCCTCCGGCGCCGTGCTGACGCTGCTCATCTCGATCGCGGTCGGCTCCGCCTTCGCCCGTCGGATGCTGACGTCCCTCGAGCTGGAGGAGCGCTTCAAGACCGCCGGGCGCATCGCCACCGGCGTCACGCACGACCTTGGCCACCGGCTCACCATCCTGCAGCAGATCGAGCAGCTCGCCGCGATGAACGACGCGGACTACCTGCCTCGCATCCGCGAATCGCTCGCCGGGGAGGTGAGTACGCTGCGCCGCTTCGTGGCTGACTTCTCGGATCTGACGCGCGAAGCGAAGCCTGCGGACTTCCTCCCCATCGAGCTGAACGCGTTCGCGGAGAGCGTGCGCCTGGGTGCCCAGGGATACGCGAAAGAGGCGAACGTGACCATCGAGTTGCAGCCGGCGCCGTCCAAGCTGTGGGTGCGCGGCGATCGCTACCTGCTGGAGCGCGCCGCGCTCAATCTCACCCGCAACGCCATCGAGGCCTCGAAACCGGGCTCCGCGGTGCGCCTGCGGATCGAGCGCGGAAACGGCGCGGCGGTGCTCGCGGTCGAGGACCGGGGCCAGGGCGTCGAACCGGATCGGATCGCGACCCTGTTCGAGTCGTTCTCCTCGACCAAGCGCACCGGCGCGCACGTGGGCATGGGCCTCCCCAACGTCCGCCGCATCGCCGTGGCGCATGGAGGCACGGTTTCGGTGAAGAGCAAGCCCGGCGAGGGCAGCACGTTCACCTTGTCGCTGCCGGTGAGCGGAGATCAGTCCTCGTCGCCGTTGGCGCCAGCGACGATGCCGTAGGACTTCAGCTTGGCTTTCAGCGTCGAGTATCCGATCTGCAGCTGCTCGGCGGTGCGCTTGCGGTTCCATTGGTTGCGCTTCAGCGCCTTGCGCAAGAAGCTCTTTTCGAACGCGAGAAGCGCCGCGTCCAGGCTCTGCCCCGATTCGGCCTCGGGCTCCGCGCTGGCTGACAGGGCGAAGTCAAAAGGGAGATCCGGCTCCTCGATGACCTCGGAATCGCAGACCACGGCCATCCGCGCCATGATGTTCTCGAGCTCGCGGATGTTGCCGGGCCAGGAATAGCGCTCGAGCAGCTGCAGGGCCCCCTCCGACAGCGTCTGCGGTCCGCGGCCGTGCTCCGCCGCGTTGCGCGCGAGGAAATGCTGCGCCAGGTCGCGGATGTCCTCCCGCCGTTCGCGCAGGGGCGGCAGCTCGATCGGCACCACCTTGAGCCGCCAGAAGAGGTCTTCGCGGAACTTGCCTTCCTGCACCCGCTTGGCGAGATCGCGGTTGGTCGCGCAGATCACGCGCAGATCGAGCTGGATGGGCTTCTCGCCGCCCACTCGCTCGATCTCGTGCTCCTGCAGCGCCCGGAGGATCTTCCCCTGCAGGTCGAGCGCCAGGTCGCCGATCTCGTCGAGAAACAGGGTGCCCCCGTTTGCCAGCTCGAACTTGCCCAGCTTCTGCCGGTCGGCGCCGGTGAACGCTCCCCGCTCGTGGCCGAAGAGCTCGCTCTCCACCAGGTTCGCGGGGATGGCGGGAAGATTGACCGCCACGAAGGGGCCCGTCTTGCGATCGCTGCGGGCGTGGATGTACCGCGCCAGGACTTCTTTTCCGGTGCCGCTGTCCCCGGTGATCAACACGGTCACGGGCTTGGGGGCGATCTTCTCGGCTACCTGGACGACCGCGCGCATCCGCGAGGAGCTGCCCAGGACCATCGGCCGGCCCACGTGCGTCGCTTCGACGTCGTGCAGCCGCTCGAGCTCGCGCCCGGCCCTGAGCTGCGCCAGCGTCTTGCGCACGCGCGCGATCAACTCGGGCGGGGAGAAGTCCTTGGTAACGTAATCGAGGGCGCCGGTGTGCATCGCCTCCACCGCGACTGCGATGTCCTTCAGCACCGAGCACATGATCACGCCGACATCGGGATGGCGCTCCCGCATGATCCGCAGCGCTTCCAGGCCGCCCATCCCCGGCATCTGCACGTCGAGCAGCACCAGATCGAAGGCGGTGGTGCGCATGCGCTGCAACGCCTCCTCGCCCGAGGAAGCCATCGCCGACTTCATCCCCCCTTTGTCGAGGATGAAATGAATGTTCTGACGCAGGTTCGCGTCGTCGTCGACGATGAGGATGTTCGCTGCCGGCGACATCTCAAGGTGACTGTACCATTCCCGCGCGCCTGCGCACGGCGGCGACCGCCCGCACGAGGAGGAGCACGCAGATGACGCCCATCCAGGCGATGGTTTCCACCCGGGGGGTCTTGAATCGGAGCAAGAAGTGGAAGCTCGCCAGTCCGCCCACCAGGTAGACGAGGCGGTGCAGCCGCTTCCATCGGCGGAACCCCAGCCGGCGCTGCCACCCTCGCGTCGAGGTGACGGCGAGCGGCAGCAGCAAGAGCCAGGTCGCCATCCCCAGGAAGATGAACTTGTGCTTGAGGACGTCGGTGGCGACCGCCTTGAAGTCGAGTCCCTGGTCGATGACGACGTACGTCAGCATGTGCAGGCAAGCGTAGAAGAAGCAGAAGTCGCCCAGCAGCTTGCGGATGCGGATCGGCCAGTTCCAGCCGGCGACGGTCTGCAGGGGCGTGCACGCAAGAGTGAGCGCCAGCAGCACGAATGCGGTGTATCCCAGATCGTTGAGGAGCTCTTCGACCGGGTTCGCGCCCAGGCCCGATGTCGCCGCCTGTACGGCGAACCAGAGCAGAGGTACGCAGCAGGCGGCGAAGGCGGCGGGGACCAGCGCCTTCTTCAATAGAACTTCCTCAAATCGAGCCCGGCGTAGAGTGAGGCCACTTCCGAGTAGCCGTTGAACATGAGCGTCTTGCGCCGCAGCAGCTCGCCGATGCGACGTTCCCTCGCCTGGCTCCAGCGCGGGTGATCCACGTCCGGATTGACGTTCGCGTAGAAGCCGTACTCGGCGCCGCCGCCATACTGGTTCCAGGTGGTGGGAGGCTGGCTTTCTTGTAGCCTGATCTTGACGATGCTCTTCGCCGACTTGAAGCCGTACTTCCAGGGAACCACGAGACGGATGGGCGCGCCGTCCTGGTTGGGGAGCGCCTCGCCGTACAGGCCGACGACGAGGAGCGAGAGGGGATGCATCGCCTCGTCGATGCGCAATCCCTCGAGATAAGGGAAGGGAATCCCCGCGTATCCCTTCACTCCCGGCATCTGCGGCTGCACCGCGCTCTCGAACGCGACGTACTTCGCCCGGCTGGTGGGATCGTGCTTCTTGAGGAAGTCCGCCAGCGGAAATCCGTCCCAGGGGATCACCATCGACCACGCCTCGACGCAGCGCAGCCGGTAGACGCGCTCCTCGATGGGGAAGGACTTGAGGATCTCCTCGATGTCCCACTTGCGCGGCTTGCCCACTTCGCCTTCCACGCTCACTGTCCAGGGACGCGTCTGCAGCTTGCCCGCGTTCTCGCTCGGGTCCGACTTGTCGCTGCCCAGCTCGTAGAAGTTGTTGTAGGTGGTGATGTCTTCGAAGGAGTTCTTCTTCTCCTCCGCCAACGCATAGTTCGGATTGGCGGTGACCCCGGCTAGCTTCGGCCCGTGCTCGACCTTCGCCCTGGCGAACGCGGGAAGCGATAGAGCGAGCGCGCTGCCCGCGCCGAGCTTGAGGAACTCGCGGCGGCGAACGTATAGCGACCTGGGCGTCACCTCGGACCAGCGCATGCGTGACCTCCGCGGCGATCGTACGCCGCCCGCGCGCGCTTGGTTACGCTTCCGCGGATTCCGCCTTGCGCACGATGGGCGGGACCGCCGCCGGCAGCGCCTTCGCCTGCTCGGGCGCGGCCGCCGCCGTAGCGCCCCTCTGCCGCGCGTTCCAGCGCTCCCGGGCCGCGCGCTGTTCCTCCGCGCTCAGCTCCGCGCGGTGCTGATCGCAGATGAACCCGACCCGCGGGCCGCGCGAGCGGTTCAAGCATCCTTCGACGCGGCAGCTCATGTCCAGCGCGCGCCGCGGCCTCGGCGCCTTCGCCGGAAGGCGGACGATCCGCTGCGCAGGGATCGCCGTGGGAAGCTTGCCTTCCGCCGCGAGCCTGCGATTGCGTTCGAGGATGCTCTTCTGTTCCGCCGCGGAGAGCTTGCTCGCGTGGTCCTTGCAGAACCAGCGGTTGCGCGGGCCTGCGCCCGGCTCTCCGCAGCCGGGGACTGGACACAGTCTCCCGGAGCGCCTGCCGTCGAGATGGACGCGCGCACCGCCACCCACCTGGATGCGGGACAGGGCCGCGGACACCTGCTCTTCCACCTGGCGCGAGATGACGGCGGTCAGTTCGCGCGTGAACCGGTCGATGACGGAGCGAAACGACGCATCCCTTGTCTGATTTGCCATGCGATTGTTCCGTATTCGCAGATATCCGCCGCAAAAGCGGCGCGAGCGCCCTCCTTCTTATCTCGCGTCGCCGCGCAGTGCGAGCGAAAACAGCAACTACTTGCCGAACAGGCCCTTCAGCCGGTTCTTTGCCTCTTCCTCCAGCTTCTTGCGTTTCGCCTCCGCTTCCGCCTCCGCGCGCTGCTGCGCCTCGTCCTGCACTTGCCCTGCCTTCTGCTCCACGCTCTGCTGCGCCTTCGACGAATCGACGCCGAACGCGCGCCCGAGCAACGCCGTACCCCCTTCTTTGACGATCTGGTTCACGGCAGGTTTCAGGTCGAGCTCCGTTGCCGTCGGGTTCCAGGCCGGACCGACGAGCTTGAGATTGACGGGGATCGGATTCGCCGGCTTCACCTTCCCGCCGGTGAGCGCGGCGACCGTGGGAGGCGCGAGCGCTACTGTTCCGGGCATATCGAGCGTGCCGTCGACGCGCATTCCCCCGGAGAAGGTCATCTCCGCCTCCGGAAGGGAGATCTTGATCGGGTTCTTCAGCCGCGCAACCCCGTTTTCGATCGTCACTCCGAAGGGCAGCTTCTTGCCCAGGCTGGTCGCGCCGCCCTGGGTGACCTTCCCTGCCGCTCCGAACGGCAGCGCCTTCGCCAGCGGCCCGCTCACTGAAGCAAGGATGTCCTTTCCATAGAACACCCCGTCGAGCACGTTTCCGTCGAGCACGCCCGCCAGCGTCTTCTCCAGGTCCCCAGCGCCGCGCAGGTCGATGGTGCCGTTGAACTTGCCCGCCAGCAGCTTGTGGGTGGTTCCCAGCGCGACCAGGTTCTCGAGGCCGACGCCGTCGAGCTTCGTCACCAGGTGGAAGGGATCGCCGGGGTGCGCGAGGCGCATCTCGGTCCCGCCGGCGTTCACGATCCCGCCGAACGCCTTGAGCTGTGCTGTATTGACCTTGACGTGGTCCTCCTCGACCACCACGTCCGCGACGATGTCGGTCGCCGTCTGCCTCTTCGTCGTCAGGCGCGCGATCTGCACCTTGGCGTGTCCGGAGAGCCCCTTGAACGTCGCCGGATCGAGCGGCTTGCTCTCCTCCTTCTTCCTCGTCGAGGGAATCAGCATCCGGTCCAGATCGAGATGAGACGAAGCGAGGTCGAGGTCGAACTGCTTCGTCGCCTTCGCCGCGACGCCCTTCATCTCGTACCACCCCTTGCCCTGGATCTCGTCGTCGAGCACGTGCGCCTTCAGATCGGAGAGCTCGATGCGCTGGTCGGGGTCGGTAGTGGACTTGTTCGTCTTGCGGGTGCCCTCGATCGCGAGATCGAGCCGGTCTCCGGGCTTCTTGTCGATCGACTGACCGGGACGCAGGTCCACGCCGGCGAGATCGAATCTCGCGTCGAATCGCAGCGGGCCGTTGCCGGCGGCGGCGCCCTTGGCGTGCGCAACCAGCGTCATCGGGGCACCGGCCGCCTTCGTCAACTGCCCGGGCATGGCCACCTTGACCGGAGTGAGATCGACGCGCAGCTCGAGTGCCTGCGCCGACTGCGTCCCGCTGCCGCGCACGGTGAGCGCGATCGGACCCGCGAGCATCTTTCCCAAGGACTCGCGCAGCGGCGGGTAGTAGGCGGCGAGCCGGGCCGGGTCGAGATCGTGCGAGACGATCTCCAACCCTTCGATCCGCGGCGACGGCGAGGTCAAACCCTTGCCGCTCCCGTGACCGGTGATTCCCGCGGGCCCGACATCCAGCTTGAGCTTGTCGATGCGGACGTCGCCGGCCGCCGCATCGCCCTTCAAGTCGGTGTCCAGCGAGACGTCGAGCTTCTTGCCACCCTCCGCGCCCGCGAAGCTCAGGCCCGCGAGTTTTATGGCGCCCTTCACCGTGGTGGGGCCCGATCCGCCGGCAACGGCCGCGCCGAGCTGCGCGTCGAAATCCGCATCCAGGGTACCTGCCTGCAGGCCCACGTCCTTGCCGACGAACGGTCCGAGTGGCCCGATGTCGATGGGCGGATTCACGTGCAGAGCCACGCTGGTCGGCGTCGGCGTCAGCGTCGCTGGAAGCGGAGCCGTCTTCAGCCGGACCTCGAGGTTCTGCTTGTCCGCCAGCACCGCCGCCTTGAGGAGCAGGACCAGCGGTCTCCCCGAGCGGAGGTCATTGACGGTCAGATCGAGATGTTGGACCGCCAGCTCCTTCGCGCCGCGCGTCGCCTTGTCGATGAATGCGATCTTCCCGTCGAGCAGCGCCGCATGGTCCACGCGCAAGAACGAGAGATCGGATTGCTTCTCGTCCTTCGGCTTCGTCTCCGCGTTCGCGGCCAGCTTCTCCTGGAATCGCTGCAGATTCGTCGTGCCGTCGCGGAGCCGCTCGACGTTCACGGTCAGCCCTTGCACCTCGGCCGAGCGGACCTGCACGCTCTTGCCCGCGGAAAAGATGGCGCGCAGCAGCGCCACCCTCACTTCGGCGCGCTTCAGGTCGACCAGCGGCATGTCCTCGCCGGAAGCGGCCCCGATCTGCACGTCCGAGACGCGCACTCCCAGGCCGGTGAGGAGCTTGGTCGCGACGCTTCCGATCTGCACGGGGCGGCCCCACTCCTGCGACATCTTCTGCGCCTGCTCCTTCGCCTTTGCAGTGAGGATGCCGTCGAGCACGAACGAAACGACGACGACCACTACGACGAGAATCGCAATCGCGACGCCGACGATCTTCTGCCATCGCTTCATAGGGCGGGAAACCTAGGCACATGCCGGGCAAGCTGTCAGCCTGCCGCAACATGGTTGCGCAGCAGACGACGCGCCCCTGCAAGTTGACCGCACGCCCCTCCGACCTGCTGCCCGTGAGGCATGCGCAGGAGCGCACGAATGCCGGAGTCGCGCAGGCGCTTCTGGAAGGCGCGACAGCGATCCATCGACGGTGCCCGCTGTGAAGGCACCGGCCCGGGGTTCAACGGGATCAAGTTCACGCGCACGTCGAGTCCTTCGCAGAACCCGGCGAGCGCGTCCGCGTCGGGGTCGCCGTC
>VBKQ01000067.1 GCA_005879505.1 Deltaproteobacteria bacterium | reverse complement strand
AGATCGCGCACCAGAGCTTCCTGCGCCTCGATCAGGCCCTTGATCTCCCCCCCGTACCCGATCTCGATGCTGGGATGGAAGCTCTTCGGATTCAGCGCCCTCGCCTTGTTGGCGACCGCGCTGAAGATCCGCTGATCGTCCTCGAGGCTGACGGCCGCGCCGGGAGGCGACAGCAGCATCACCAGCGTATGCCCGCCCTCGCCCGCGAGGTAGCCGTCGGGATAGCGATCGAGGCGCGCGTATGCCGCCTTGATGCGCCCCACCACCTCGTCGAGGTTGACGGCGGGCCGGGTCTCGTTTTCCTCGAGATCGACCAGCAGCGGATTCGCCTTCACGATCTGCGAGCGGATCGCGTCGCGCGCGGCGATCAGGTCCTTGACGTCGGCGTAGAGGGCGCCGTGCCGGTCGAGGAATTCCTTCTCCGCGTCGACCCGCCAGTGGACCTGGGCGACGAGCGAGGGCGGCAATTCCTTTAGAATGGCCGCGAGCGCGTCGACGAAGCGTTCGCCCGCCTTGAGATCGTCGGTGCGCACGACGATGGCGAGATGCGAGAGCCCGCCGATCCGCTTCTCCAGCTCGGCGAGCGCCACCGCGGCCGGCGCTCCCTGCGGCAGCAGCTCGCGCAGATCGGTGCGAAGGTCCCCGTAGAGCCGCGCCGCGAAAGGCGCGGAAGCGACCAGCGCCAGCGTTCCGAGCAGCGCGACCAGCACCGGGCGCCGGAGCGAGAACGCCGCCCACCAGTGCCAGAACCGCGCCGTCCGGGAAAGCTGCTCCATTCCGCCGTCCTACGCCGCGCCTTGCCGGCGCGCCACTGCCTCGATGGCCTCGCGCAGCAGCGACAACCCGCTCAGAGCGGTATCGCGGTCGATGGTGAGCGCCGGCTGCAGCCGGATGGCGTGCGTGTAGCTCATCGCGAGCAGGCCGCGGCGCAGACCGTCCTGGAAGATCTCGTCGCAGATCTTCTTCCCCAGCGGCTCTTTGGTCTGCCGGTCGGCAACGAGCTCCACGCCGAGGAACAGCCCTTCGCCGCGGACGTCGCCGACCCAGCGCAGGCGATCGGGCCAGCTCCGCAGCTCGTCCAGCATGGCGTTGCCCACCTCGCGGACGTTCTGCAGCACGTTTTCCTTGTGCAGCGTGCGAATGCTCGCCAGCGCCGCCGCCGCCAGGGGGTTCCCGCCGTACGACGACGACGATCCGCTGGGATTGGCCCATGGCTTCGCCTGGGCGATCGCTCCCTTCGCCACCAGGCCGCTGATCGGGAATCCCGCCCCGAACGCCTTTCCAATGGTGATGATGTCCGGCGTCACGCCGCTGCGCTCGCAGGCAAACCAGCGGCCGGTACGCCCGAACCCGGTGATCATTTCGTCGGAGATGAAGACCGCGCCCTGCTCCCTGGCGATCTCCTGCGCGCGCACCATGAACTCGGGCGGCGGAATCACGTTGCCCGCAGTGCCTTGCAACGGCTCGATGATCACCGCCGCCACGCTGCCCGTACTCTGGTGCCGGAGCTGATCGCGCGCCAGATCCGCGCAGGCGATTCCGCAGCTCGGGTACTTGAGCTTGAGCGGGCAGCGGTAGCAGTTGGCGAAGGGTAGGACATGTCCGGGAGGGACCGGGCCGTACGATTTCGCGTTGCCGGCGCCGTTCGCGGACAAGGTCCGCGCCGTCTTGCCGTGAAAGCCGCCCCAGAAGCCGACGACTTCGTGGTGGCCGGTATGGTTCATCGCCAGGCGAAACGCGCTCTCCACCGCCTCCGCCCCGCTCGAGTAGAGCTGCACCTTGTCCACGCCCTTGGGCGTGACCTTCGCCACCTCGTTGATCAGCTCGGCGCGCGGCGCGCTGGTGAACGATCCGACGGTCACCTTGTCGAGCTGTTCGTGGAGCGCTTTGGTGTAGGCGGGATGGCAATGGCCGAGGCTGTTCACGCCGATCCCGCCGATGAGGTCGACGTAATGGTTGCCGTCGGCGTCCTCGATCACCGAACCCTGCGCCCGCTCGACCGCGATGCCGGAGCTGAGCGCGAACCCCTGCAAGCCCGGCGCGAGATGACGCTGCTCCTGCTTCACCAGCTCGCGCGAGCGGGGGCCGGGAATTTCCGTCCGGATAAGAGGGGCCTTCAGCGTCATTTCCTCGCCTTCAGAAGCCGCACTGGCCTGTTCGATTCCAGACCGGCTCCGCCGATGGGCGGGCACGTCTAGCACATGTGACGGGGCTCTGCAGGTTCTCAGCGGGTGTTCAGAACGCGGGCAGATTGGTGGGCTTGTTCGCGTAGGAGAATTCGGAGAGCGCCTGCCCGCTGCGCACGGCCGGCGCCTCGCCCGGCTTCTCGATGCGCAACTCGTACCGGTTCTCGTAGGTGTAGGCCATGGGCGCCGCCCAGGTGCTCACCAGGAGCCGCGAGAGCGGGCTCATCTCGTCGAGAAGATCCTGGCGGTACAGCAGCTTCTTCGCATCGGCCCGCAGGGTCACCGTCTCGCCCTCCACCCCGCGTGCCACGGCGGCGACGCGCTGGGGAACGTCGTACTCGAAATGGCCGCCGGGCTCATGGCGCAATTCCTCGAAGGCGATCTTCACGTCGGTCGATCGGACTTCCGTCTTTCCGTCGCGGGACGTGTACAGCCAGCCCTGGGGAGGAAGTCGCGACCCCTCGGGAGGGAAGAGCACCGCGAGCGCGGCGCTGGTGCCTCCGTCGCCGTCGAACGCCTGCATCCGGTACCAGAGCGATGCGCTCTTGTAGGCGGGTACGGTGGAGTACGAGGTATCCGCATAGCAGTACCCGTGGGTGCGCCGGCTTCCCGTCCCCACGCTCCAGAGGGTGCCCTCGAACCTGCTGCGGAGCGCGAAAATGGTGTTGTCGAAAACCGCGTGACCCCCGCTGTCGAACACCACGCGGCCGCCGCCGGGGCGGACCGCTCGCGTCTCCGGCAGCACCGTGGCGTCCACCACGAGCTTGCGCCCGGCAAAATGGACGTGATGGCTCGCGTCAGGCCCCATGGTCAGGCGCGAGGCGCCCATCTCGATGGCGCCCTCCGGAAGCACTCCCCACTCGCCGCTCTCGAACGCCTCGCCGTCCTGGATGGTCCTGCCGTCGGGCGCCACCACCACCGCTCGCACCGCGCCCTTTCCGTGGCCCTCGAGTCCGGCGTTGCTCACGAGGAACTGGACGCGCGCGAACGACCCGTCGTCCGAGGTGAAGAGGAACGAGTAGCTCTCGGAATAGAACGCCTCGGAGCGAAACTTCGGGAGGAAGCTCTTCTGCGTCATGTCCGCCACGTCGGGCAGCGCGCTGGAGAAGCCGTGCACCTGCTCCTCGGCGAACGGGTTCCCGTAGGAGACGAACAGGACCGCCATCGCCGCAAGACCCGAGGCGACGGCGCCGATCAGCGCCAGCACCGGCCGGTGCCGCACCGTCTGTTCGCGGAAGACGAAGATCCGGTGCAGCGGCAGGTTCCAGCCGAGCGAGACTCCGAGCCCGACCACCGCGGCGGCCACCAACGGGTTCCAGCGCAACCCCTCGGTGAGCAGGATGACTCCGACAGTGTTCAGCAGCAGCGAGGTGAGCGAGATCGCCGCGTAGCGCGGCACCTCCACCAGCACCGAGTTGTCCCGCGTCCGGAACGTGTAGATCTTGTTCAGGGTGAAATTGGTGATCGCCCCGAGCAGCGCGCCGAGCGCGCGCGAGCTCCCGGTGTAGATCCCGACTACCTCCACCAGGATCGTGAACGAACCGTAGTCGACCGCCGTCGCGATCGCCGAGGCAATCCACGCGCGCTGAAACCATCCGGACAGCTCCTCCTCGCGGGCGCCCGTCGTCTCGGCGGCCCCCTCGCGCTTGCGGAGCTGGGTGTGGATGTAGATGAACCGGCGGATGGCGGTGACGTTCGCCATCACTGCGACCAGCAGCAGCGTGGCGAGCATCAGGTAGAACGCGGGGTGCGGCACTGCGGGCTCGGAGAAACGCGCCAGGTACGGCGAGAGCACACCGGCGGCGCCGATATACACGGCGCGCTCTCCGCGATTCATCGAGCCCATCCGCGCGTCGATGCCAGAGATCTCGCCCTTCGCCCGCGCATAGGAGACGAGCAGGGCGCCGGCGAGCGAGGTGAGGGCGAGCCAGAACCCGAGCGGATAGCTTCGGTAGTAAGCGGCGATGCCCGCGAAGGTAGCGATCTCCGCGTATCGGTCGACGGCGGCATCGAGGAGCTCGCCCGCGTCGGAGGCGGTGCCGCGGGTGCGCGCCACCATTCCGTCCAGGGCGTCGAGGATGGCGCAGGCGATCACCAGCCAGCCACCGAGAGTGAAGCGGCCCACTGCAAACGACGCCGCGGCGCCCACGCTGCAAGCTAGCGAACCCGCGGTGAGCTGGTTGGGCGTGACGCGGAGGCGGAGGCAGAGCTTCTCCAGCGGTTCGAAGCACCAGTAACCGAACTCGATGAGAAACCGGCTAAGGAAGACGCTGCCGGGTTCCTTCTTCACGCGCTCGGGGACGTAACGCCCCTTCACCAGCACGCGCGCAGAATAGGCGCCGAGGAGGAGGACAACGATCCCGATCGTCACCAGCAGAGACAGGCTTCACCTCTCGTTCACAACCCGACTCGGCCGCGCCTCGGGCGGACACACGCCCACCCGGTCGTTTTGCCTGCCCAAGTACCTTGTCTCAGGCAAGATTGCAACGAATGCGACGTTTCGTTACCTGCCGGTGACAATCAATACGATCGGCAGCCCCACGCCCAGGCCGCCGATGGAATCCTCGGCAGGCTCGTCCTTGATCGCGAGCGTCGCTTCCGGCCCCCCGTCGAGGTTCAACGCGTCGACGGCACCGAGCTGCTCCGCGAGCCATTTACCCACGTTTCGCCGCACGGCGGGCCACTGCGAGGCGAAGAGCAGGATCCGCCCGTCCTTGAGCTGGGCGATCGCAGCTGTGCGCGAGGACTCCGCGCAGTAGTTCGGTCCGGCGCAGGCCGGCGCCCCATTGCGCACGAGCGCCGGGAAGCTCTTGATCGCCTCGGCCCACTGCTCTGGATGGAACTCGCCGGGAGCGAGGAAGCGCGGTGCGCCGGGAACTGCCTCGCGGCTGACGATCCCGGTGGACGTCACGTCGTTGCGAGGCCGCGCGACAGATCCGAAGAACAGCGCGTCCTGCCGTTGGCACCCTGCGCCGCGGACCCGCTGTCCGTCCGAGACCAGCTCGCAGGTCGGCCGTACTTCTGCCCCGTCGCGAGAGTAGAACGAGCCGTTCACGATCGCGATGGCGGCGGGATACCGCCTTCGCCATTCGGCCAGCGTCGGCCGCGACGCGTCGTAGCGGACGAGCAGTCGCGCCTTGGCGGGATCCGCGACGACCACGCGCGCCGCCCAAGCCGGATCGCCGCCGAGCTCCGCGGCTGGAGCGGTTTCGACTCCTGGCGCGACGCGCTTCCACGGCCCGGAGAGCGACAAAGCCGCAGTCAGAATCAGCGCGTGGCAGGAGGCATTCCATCAGGCCCAGGCCCGGGCGGCGACCCGGGCGCGCGAGTTCGAGCAGGAGGCGCGCAAGGTGCTCGAGACGTTGGGAGATCGCGCCCAGGCCGAGCTGAGAGTGCTGCTCCAGAACGCGGCGAAGGGCTCGTGCGAACAGCTCACTGCCGTGGGCGTCGAACTCGAGAAGCTGGGAAAGAAGCTGCAAGAGGTCGCCGCCAAGGCGGCGAAGTCGAACGGCGCGGCGAAGCCAGACGCAACGGCGAAGGGCGACGGAGCGGGCGCTCCGGCGCATCCGAACTAGCCGGGCCCCGAAGGCGGGTCGGTCGGCCGCCGAAGCGTCGCTCCAGAGTACCGTGTCACAGGTACTTTTGCGCACATTTCACCCCAGCCGCGCCTTGTCCCGCGAAGCGGCCGGTTGTTAGCCTTCCAGGTCTTGCCGGTATTGCCGGGCTCTCCCGGCAGGAGGGGCATGACCGGACCGGGCGCCAAGGTGGCCGCAGTCGTGGGGTTGTGTGTCGGGGTGCTCCTCCTCGGGAGCGCGGCAGTACTCTTCCTCGCGCCGCGCGCCGCACCGATCCTCTCCAGAACGTTCAGCGTTTCCTCATCGTCCCGCGTCGGGCAGTCCGAGCTCGAAGCCCTGCTTCAGCGCGTCGCCAAGCGGCTCGATCCGGCGTTGCAGGCGAAGCTCGCAGAGGCGGTGATCACGGAATCGGAGCGCGTCGGATACGATCCGCTCTTCATCCTGGCGCTCGTCTCGGTCGAGAGCGGCTTTCGTCCGCACGTGTCGAGCGAGCGCGGCGCCTACGGGCTCATGCAACTGAAGCCCTCGACTTTCGCATGGATTGCGGGCCGGAATCCCGATCTCGGAGACGGGGGTGCCGTCAGCGAGGACCCGGTCGTCGACGTGCGACTCGCCATCCGCTACTTCCATTGGCTCGAGCGGCGGTTCCCACGCCGGGACGAGGCACTGATGGCCTACAACGCCGGACCCGGGCGCATGCGCCGCTACAAGCGCACCGGCGTCCCCCGGGCAGTACGCGCGTATCCCCGCAAGGTGATGCGCGAATACCAGCGGTTCGCGAAAATGACGGGCGTGCAGGATCCTCGCGATGTGATGCTCGCTCGGGCAAACTGAGCGGGTGACGTTCCTTTTCTGCGCCCTGTTGGCTGCGGCGCTGCTGCCGCCCATCGTGGAGGGCACGGTGAGCGAACCCGGCGGAGCCGGAGCGGCCTTCGCCCAGGTGACGCTCGCGCAGGGCGATCACGTCCAGGTGGTGCGGACCGGACGAGACGGATCGTTCCGGTTTCGCGCGTTCGAAGGTACCGGCTTGCTCACGGTCAAGCTCCCACAGGGCTGGAGCGCGGCCGCAGTGACGCGCGAAGTCGGGCCGGCGCTGCGCGGGGACCTCATTCGCGCCGATTTCGTTGCGACGGCGCGGCGCGTCCTGCGCGGGCGCCTGCTCGTCGCTGGGGCACCGCTTCCGGAAGTCCGACTCAGCGCCGGATCCGCATCCGGATCGACCGACGCGCGGGGGCTGTTCGTGCTCGAAGGTCTGCCGGCAGGCGTGGTGGATGTGCGGGTGGACGCGCCGCCGCTCGCGGGCCGCGTCGAGATGCCGGCGGGACCGGCCGATGTGGCGCGGGACGTGAGCCTGTCGGTCCCGGACTTCGGGTCGCTTCGGGTCTCGCGCGTGCCACAGGACGGCTTCGAGCGGCCGATCAGCGACTGGCTGGCCTCGAAACGCCTCGGCCGCCCGGAGATCGGACGGATGGAGCGCCTCGCGGCGCTCGTCGGCCTCGATCCGGCATTCCGCCTCGCGATGGTCGCGCCATCGCGGGAAGCGGCGAGAGGCGCGCAAGCGGCGGCCGTCCTGGAGCGGTACCTGACGGGACCGGCGCTGGTGCCGCCGGAGAGGGTGCTGTTCGCGGTCGCGGAATTCACCAGGCCCGGGCATCTGGAGCTCCTCTTGACGCGACTCGAGGGGCCGCGTTGACGGCATCCGTCGCCTCGTTCCTCGCGCAGGCGCAGAAGAAGGGCGCCGAGCTTCCGGCGTCGCTCTCGAGCGCGCTGCTGCTCGCTGCCATCCGCTTGTCGGAGAAGAAGGCGCAGGCGATCCGCCCCTACCAACTGCTCGTCGATGACGATGGCGCCCTCGATCTTCTCACCGGCGACCCTCCGGCGGGCGACGCCTATGCGGCGCCCGAGCTGCGCAACGGTGCCGTGTTGCCCGACGATCCGCGGGTCCTCGTGTACGCCGCCGGAGCGCTCGGCTACGAGCTGATCACGCTCCGTCCGCCGCCGGCGAAAGCAGATGAGGGGGCGCCCTTGAAAGGACCCCTGGCGCCGGTGATCCGGAAGGCGATGGCCGACCGCCAACAGCGGTACAAGACAGTCGCGGACATGGCGCGCGCCATCGAGCGCATCCAGCACCGGCCGAGCCGCGAAGAGGAGCGGCTGATCCTGGCCGCCGTCGCCGCCAGCACGCCGCTTCCCCCTGCGCAGAAGCTGGCGAAGATCGAGCTGGAGCGAGCGACCGCGCCGGACGGAGCTGCTGGGGTGGCACCGGTAGCTGCGGAGCCGCAGCCGGTATTCACGCAGGTATGGGATCCGCTCGAGCCCCAGCCGCGGGGCACGGCTGCCGTCCTCGAGGCGAATCCGGAGAGCCGCCAGCCCGGCGCCGACGATGCGCTGCGCGCGGAGCTGCAGGCGGAGAGGAAAGCGCGACAGGAGCTGGCCGTGGCCCTCGATTCGCGGCTCTCCCAGGGTCTGGCGCAGCTCGGTACGCGGGTTGCCCTGGTCGAGGAGCAGGTGCGCTTGTCGCCGCAGCCGTCGCTCTCGCCGTCCGCGGCGATCGAGCGAGAAGTGAAGCAGCTGCTCGACCAACGCCGCTTCGCCGAAGCCGAGCGGGTGCTCCAGGATCCTCTGGTCCAGAACGACGCCGTGCTTCAGTTCCGGCGCGGCCAGGCCTTGTCTTCGGCGCCGGATCCAGACGGGTCGCGCTCCTCGCGCGCCGAAGCCGCTTTCCGCCGCACCGCGGAGCTGGACGAGGCATGGCCCGAGCCGAGGGCCATGCTCGGCGCGCTGCTCTGGCGCCGCGGCAAGCACGCAGAAGCGCGCGCGCAGCTCCAGGCAGCGCTGAAATTGGACCCTGCCTGCCCGGAAGCCCTGGCGGTTCTTTCCATCGAGCGCCGCCCGTCCGTGCCTGCCTTGGTCATGTCGAGCGGCGCCAGCGCCCTGGCGGCGGCGGTGCTGGTGCTCGCCTTGCGCACGGCGAAGCCCGAGCCCGCAATTCCGCAGCCCCCAACCAGGATCGCCGCGCTGTTGCCCTTACCCGAGAAGGCCGAGCCGCCCATCCCATCGCACGAAGCTTCTCCTCCGCAAGCCAGATCAGCCGAGACCGCAGCGCCACAAGCCGTACCCGCCCCGGCCCCAGCCTCCCAGACCCCACCGCCGCCGCAGACCGCGGCCCGAATTCCGGCCCCGGATTCCGGCCTCGCACCCGCGCGCAAGGCCCGACGGGCGCTCGAGGCGAAGGCGGACCCCGAGCCGGTGGCCCGCCCGGGCCCCGGACCGCGCTCGAAGAAGGTCGCGTCCACGTCGAGGGCGGCCGCCGAGGCCGAATC
>VBKQ01000066.1 GCA_005879505.1 Deltaproteobacteria bacterium | reverse complement strand
TGACCCGGCCCTGGAACCCGCTCAGGTTGACGTTGCGCGTGTAGCCGCCGCGGCGGGTGTTCGACTTCAGCCACAGCGCGGCTCCGACGCCAAAGCCATAGGCACGGTTCCCGAAAGCGTACACGTTCTCGACCCCGCCGCTCTGCTCGCTGCCGCAGGCAAGAAAGCCGTAGGGGCCTTCCGCCTGGCATCCGAGGACCACCACGTTGCGGCAGGGCGCGGCCAGGCGCCGGCCGTCCTCGTCCCGGCCCGACTTGAGCGCGATGTCGTCGTCGCCGGAGGCGAACGTGCACCGCCGGATCACCACCCTTTCGCACGATTCGGGGTTGCAGCCATCGCTGTTCGGGCCTGAATCGCTGGTGGTGACGCCCTCGATGGTCACGTCGGTGCAAAGCGTAGGGTGCAGCTGCCAGAACGGCGCGCCGGACAAGGTAACCCCCTGGATGAGCACGCGCGCGCACCCGATCGTCTCCACCATCGCGGTCCTCAGCCGGCCGACGACGACGCGCTCGTCGGGAGCGAGCCCGCGTGCCACCATCGGTTCGAGGACTCCTTCCCGATCCGAGCCGCGATTCCAGGCCGCCGTGCGCGAAGCATCCAGCGTGCCGCTTCCGGTGAGGGCGAGGTCGGTCTCTTCCCATGCATAGAGCATCGGAGAGCGGTTGACGCATTCGAGCCCCTCGTACCGGGTCCGTACTGGCGGAAACCGTCCGGAATCCTCCGAGAACAAGAGGGTGGCGCCGGCCGACAGATTGAGGTCGACCCGGCTGCGCATCCGCAACGCGCCAGTGACGAAGACGCCGCGCGGTATGACCACGTGCCCGCCGCCTGAAGCGTGACACCCGTCGATCGCTCGCTGCAGCGCGAGCGTATCGTCGCCATCCCCGTCTCCCCGGGCCCCGGCGAGCGCGAACGTCCGCGAGGGAATTGCAGGCGACGCCGTGCTGGCGAGGATCGCATCGGCCTGTGGCCACGGCGTCGATCGGGGAGCCTCGGGCAACGGTGCAGGCGTCGCCGTGCGATACCAGCAGCTCGGGATGGTCGCGCCGGCAACGGAGAGGACACCCGATCGCAGCAAGCCGCGGCGTCCGAATCCGGAACCCCTCACGACGCCTGGGTCGCGAGCGCACGCGTCCGCACGGCGTCGATCGCGACCAGGAGCAAGACCGGAGCGATGCGCGAGACGAGGTCCGATGTCGTGGTCGCGTCGAGAGCCTCTTCGAAAAGCTCGCGCCAGAGGGCGTTTGCAATCCAGGCAAAAGCCGCGATTCGCAGCCAACGCCGACCCCCGAGCCAGAAGCCCAGCAGCGGCACCGCGAATGCCCACCCGAGATGCGAGAGAAATCCTTGATCTACGAGGAGGGGCCCGTGCCATCCGTACGCGACGTGCTTGAGGAAGGCTTCCATGCGGGCATGGTAACCGCAGCTGCGGCCTTCGCGCACATCGGCGCAGGTTTCGGCCCCGAATGGTTTCTTGTCGAGGCGCGCCGCTCGGGTATCGTCGCGGAAGGAGGTGCGCGGATGTCGATGCGGCTCTTCTTCCTGCTGTTGACGCTCGGGGGATCGATCTATCTGTTCGTGCGCGAGCACGGCGACCGCCGCTTCGCCATCGGCGCACTGGTGGCATCCTCCTTGGGCCTTCTCTTGCAGCTGAACATGATCGCGTTGCGCGTTCAGTACGCCCGCACCATCATCTGGACCGCCATCGCGGTTTGCGCGGGGATCATCTGGAACAAGGAAGCCTCGAAGACGGGATCGAGCGTCGCCGCCACCATGGCGATCGTCTCCACCCTCTGCGTCGCGCTCTCGCTGCGTCTGCTGCGCTGAGTCCAGCTCAGGTGAGCGGCGAGAGCTCCTTCGGGTACGACTCGAGGAGCGTCCCGGGGATCCGGACGGGCTGCCGCGTCACCTCCGCCTGCAGCATCAGCGCGTTCGCCACCGCCTGGCCGGCGAAGTGGTTGTTGTTCACGACGTAGACGTCCGTCACGCCGGGTTCCTGCGCCAGCGACCTGGTCCGCTCCGCCCACGGCTTCAACTCCGTCCGCGAGTACAGGTAGTCGTAACGCTCGTCCCGGCCCGCGGTCTTGCGGAACCAGTCCTTGTAGTTGCGGCCGTGCACGCGGATGTAGCCGACGGAAGAGGTGGCCCGCGCGGACGGCGGCAGCGAGTTGCGGAACATGGGCTGATCGAGGTTGACGATGCCCACCCTGGTCGCCGCCAGCTCGGCGTAGAACTCAGGCTCGTTCCAGGAGATGTGCCGTACCTCGACCACGAGCGGATACGCGCGCAGCGAGCCTGCCAGGTCGCGGAGCCATTCCCGATTCGGTTCGGTGTTGCGGAACGACCAGGGGAACTGGAGCAGCACCGCGCCGAGCCGTCCCGCCTCCGCGAGAGGATCGAGGCCGTCGCGCACGGAGTCCATCTCCTCCGCGGTCCAGGCCGTTTCGCGCTCGTGGGTGAAGCGCCGCCACAGCTTGGCGGTGAAGCGGAACCGGTCGTGCCCGGCGACGCGCTCCGTCCAGCTGCGCGCGACCTCAGCCGTAGGGGGCCGATAGAAGGTGGAGTTGATCTCGATGGTATCGAAGTATCCGGCCAGATAGCGCAGCGGGTCGAAGCCCTTCGGCTTCGGCCGCGGATAGACCTTCCCGGCCCAGTCCGGGTAATCCCAGCCCGCGGGGCCGAATCGGATTTCGCCAGGCTTGTCGGTCGCGATGCGCGCCATAGATCGTGTGGATGCACATCGGGCCGGAGGGTGCAACCCGCTTGCTCGCCGTGGCGGCGAGCGCCCTGTTGTCTGCTTGCGGCCAGCCTGTCGAAACTTCGGTCGCGGAGAAGCTCCCCGACACCCCGATCTTCTACGTGGATGGTGCAGCGGGCTCCGACACGAATCATGGACGGACCTCGAAGGCGCCGTTCAAGACGTTGAACCGCGCCGCCGGCGCCGTGAAGCCCGGCTGGACGGTGCAGGTGATGAGCGGCACGTATACCAGCGACGGGACCGAGAACCCCCTCACCGTGTCGGTGTCCGGGACTCCCGATGCGTGGATCACCTTCACGGCCGCGTCCGGACATCATCCGGTGATCCAGATCCCGCGCGGCCCCGGGGCCTGGGCGGGCATCCACCTCTTCGGCGTCTCGTACGTCGCCATCGACGGATTCGAGGTCATCGGGCAGAACACGACGATCACTCCCGCGGAAGCGGCGGTAAACGATGGGACGCAGGCGTTCCTGAATCACAACTGCGTGTACGTCGACGGAGTCGGCTACGCGAACGTCCACCCGCCCGTTCCGCACGACATCGTCATCCGCAATTCGATCCTGCACGACTGCGCCGCGGCCGGGATCGAAGTGAACGCTGCGGACGCCATCTCCATCGAGCACAACCGGATCTACAATAATTCCTGGTGGACGGTGTTCGGCACCAGTGGGATCGGCTTCTATCACCTGACCGATGCCCGCGGCAGCACGACGAAGAACGGCTACAAGAACTTCGTCGTCGGCAACCTCTCCTGGGGGAATCGCAACAACATCGAGTTCAAGGCTGGCCATCCGCCGGCGATCTACGACGGCAATGGCATCATCGTGGACGACTCGATGCACACGCAGTCGGCCCTCGGCGCCAACGACGTGAAGGGCGTCCCGTATACGGGCCGCACGTACGTCGCGAACAACGTCGTCCATGACAACGGCGGACGCGGCATCCATCTCTACCGGTCGGAGCACGTGGACGTGGTCAACAACACGGTCTGGAACAACATGCTCAGCTCCTCGACCTACATCCAGTCGGGCGAGATCGACGCGCTCGATTCGACCGACGTGAACGTGATCAACAACGTGGCCGTGAACCTGGTGGGCAAGGACGTCACTTACGACGACGGAAATCACTACGACTACAACCTCTGGGACGGCGCGCGGGTACCGTTCAAGTGGGGTCACGACATCGCGGGCAAAGCGAACCTGACCGACCCAGCCAACGGGAACTTCGCCCCCTCTGCCGGCTCCCCTGCGCTGCGCTCCGGTACGAGCACGCTCGCTCCAACGGATGACCTCCTGGGCAATCCGCGGCCGGCAGGCGCGATCGACCGCGGAGCAATCCAGGTCAGCCATTAGTCCGTCAGTCTCCGGCATATACTGGCCGTCATGCTCGCGGACAGGCTCGGCAGGCGCGCCCGGCGCATCCTTCGCACCGATCTGCTGGTGACGCTCGCGCCCGCCGCGCTGATCATCGCCATCGCGGTACCGCTCGCGCGCGTCGTGCCCGCCCTGTACCGCTGGCGCGTGCGGTCGCGCGTGTTCCGCTGGTATGCGCGCCTGAAGCAGATCGAGCTGCAGCTGGAGGAGAACCCCGGCAGGCAAGTGCTCGACGACATGCTCAGACGCCTCGACGACACCGAGCGCGCCGTGAACCAGATCCCCACGCCGCTCGCCTACGCGGAGAACCTCTATTTCTTCCGGGAGCACGTCGATGTGGTCCGGCGGCGCATCATCCGGCGGCTCTCCAACGAGAGGGACGCCGGGTTGCCCGTGTCGGCCTGAGGAGTCCGCTGCGCGCGAGGATTCGAGCGGCCGCCCGCACCCGGGAAGCATCCTGGCAGCGGCGTTCGGGCGCGCTTCGTGACCATTCCATTACCTGCCGATGCGCATTGTCCCGCGCATGAACGTGCTTCTGGTGCAGCCCCTCGCGCCAAAGACGTACTGGGGTTTCCAGTACGCCGTCGGCATCGTCGGCAAAGCCGCGCCTCATCCTCCGCTCGGTCTCGCCACTCTCGCCGCTCTTCTTCCCAAGCATTGGGAGCTGCGGATCGCCGATCTCAACGTCGCTTCGCTGGGCGAGGCCGACTGGCGCTGGGCGGACGCGGCGCTGGTCACCGGCATGCTCGTGCACAAGGAGTCGATGCACGAAGTGATCCAGCGCGCCCGGCGCTGCGGTGTGCGCACCGTGGCAGGTGGTCCGGCGGTCAGCTCGCGCCCCGACGAATTCGCGGACGCCGACCACGTGTTCGTGGGGGAGGCGGAAGGGCGCCTCGACGCGCTGGTGACGGCGCTGGAGAGCGGAGCCGGCCCGCACCTCCTCTCCCCGGCGGACGACAAGAAGCCGGACCTGGCGAGCACGCTTCCACCCCGATTCGATCTGCTCGACCGGTCGCGCTACACCTCGATGAGCGTGCAGTCCTCGCGCGGGTGCCCTTTCCAGTGCGAGTTCTGCGACATCATCGAGCTCTACGGCCGCAACC
>VBKQ01000065.1 GCA_005879505.1 Deltaproteobacteria bacterium | reverse complement strand
GTCGGGAAATACCGCGGTCGCGTCCGCGCCGCGCCGGTAGAAGATTCGCGGACGGGAGCCGTCCCGGCTGACGATAGAGCGAAACCCGTCGTACTTCAGCTCGAACAGCCACTCGGGATCGTCGAACGGATCGCTGCGAGGCTCGGCGAGCATCGGCTGCAGGTCATCGCCGGCGACGGGCCGCCGTGGCGCCTTCAGCCGCTCGCTGATGGCGCGCAGCTCCGCGGCGCGCTTGCCTCGTTCGCGCAGCTCCTCCACCGCCAGCCCGGAAAGGATCGACGAGTCCTCATACGGCTGCGCGACTCCCCGGCGCACGTGGCCGTCGCCGGTCTCCTTGATCAGCAGCCACTCCTTGCCGGTCTCGCCCTTGATCCGGACCAACGTCCACATCCCCTTGAGCTTGAATCCCTTCAGCTCGAACAGGATCTTGCCGGCCTTCACTCCTTCGCGAGGATCGCCGGCCGGCCGCCAGAGCCCGCGGTCCCAGACGATCATCGGCCCCGCGCCGTACTCGCCGTCGGGGATCACGCCTTCGAAGTCGGCGTATTCGACCGGGTGGTCCTCGGTCTGCATCGCCAGCCGCTTCTCTGCAGGATCGGGATGCGGCCCCTTCGGCACCGCCCAGGACTTCAGGACTCCGTCCCACTCCAGGCGCAGGTCGTAATGCATGCGCGTAGCGCTGTGTTTTTGCACGACAAAAACACCGGGACGGGCCGCGCCGGAACCCATCGGCTCCGGGGTGCGTTCGGGCGAGCGCTTGCGCCGGTATTCATCAAGGAAGTTGGACATTCCCTCGGCCACGTTATCATCCGCCGCCCATGAGACCACTCGCTTCGGGGACCATTTCTTTCGGGCTGGTCTCCATTCCGGTGAAGCTTTTTTCGGCGACGGAGGCTTCGGCCGCTATCTCCTTCAACCTGCTGCACGCGAAATGCGGCGGCCGGGTGAAGCAGCAGTACATCTGCCCGCGCGAGGACAACGTCGTCGTCCCGCGGGAGGAGATGGTGAAGGGATATGAATTCGCCAAGGATCGCTACGTCACCTTCACGCCCGAGGAGCTCAAGGCCTTGGAGGAGAAGGCGTCGCAGCAGATCGAGATCGCCGAGTTCGTTCCCAGCGAGAAGATCGACCCCGTCTATTTCGACAAGGCCTACTTTCTCGGCCCGGAGAAGGGCGCCGACCGCGCCTACGCTCTCTTGGCGGAGGCGATGCGCCGCAGCGGCAAGACGGCGCTCGCGCGCTACGCCGCTCGCGGCAAGCAGTATCTGGTGCAGATCCGCCCGCTGCCCGAAGGCGGCCTGGTGATGCAGAACCTGCTCTACGCGGACGAGGTGCGCAGCTTCAAGGACGTCGGCGTCGAGCCGGTCCAGGTGAAGGAGCCTGAGCTGCAGCTGGCGCAGCAGATCATCCAGCAGATCACCACGGACGAGTTCAAGCCCGAGAAGTACGAAGACGACGTGCGCAAGCGGATCCAGGAGCAGATCGAGCGCAAAGTCCAGGGCCAGGAGATCCAGATCGAGCAGCCGGCAGCGCCGCAGACGCAGATCATCGATCTGATGGAGGCGCTCAAAGCATCGCTGGCGGCGAAAGGCCTGGCGCCGGCGAAGGAGAGCGCAGGCGCTGATGCGTCCGCGGAAGAGCGCAAGCCCGCCAAGCGCGCCGCCCGCGAGGCCAAGGCGGAGAAAAAGGCTTCTTCCCGGAAGTAGCCGGTCGTGCGATCTTCGGCCGCGATGGGCGGCTACGGAGCGCGCGAGGTGGCGAAGATGGTCGGCCTCTCCGTGTCCCAGGTGCGCGCGTACGTGCGCGCAGGATTTCTCGAGCCGACGCGCGGTCCCCGTGGAGCGCTGCGATTCTCGTTCCAGGACCTGGTGCTTCTCCGCACGGCGAAGGGGCTGGTTTCGGCCCGCATCGCTCCCCGGCGCGTCCGCAGCGCGCTGCGCAAGCTGAAGGAGCAGCTTCCCGAAGGCAGGCCGTTGCGGGGCGTACACATCCGGGCCGTGGGCGATCGCATCGTGGTGGGCGACGGCCGCGCGTCGTGGAGCCCGGAATCGGGACAGGTCCTGTTCGACTTCGAGACGCAGGAGCTGGCGCGAAAGGTGGCGCCGCTGCAGATCCGCGCGCGCGGTGGCGATGCCATGGACTGGTACGAGCGCGGCTGCGACCGGGAGGAGACCGCGCCGGACGAGGCGCGAGATGCGTACCGGCGCGCCCTGGAGCTGAATCCCTCGCATGTCGCGCTCTTCAACCTCGGCGTGGCGCTCGAAGACCTGCGCATGCCCGACGAGGCGATCCTCGCCTACCGCACCGCGCTCGCGGCTGACTCGGGCTGCGCGGACGCTCACTACAACCTCTCGCAGCTCTACGAGGCGCGCGGTGAAGGGACGGCGGCGCTGCGCCACTTGCGCACGTACCGCAAGCTGGTGCAGGCGTGAGGGTGCACGTCGGAACGAGCGGGTACAACTACGAGGCCTGGCGCGGAAGCTTCTATCCGGAAGACCTTCCCTCGAGGAAGATGCTCGGGTTCTACGCGGAGCGGTTCGACAGCGTCGAGATCAACTACTCCTTCTACCGGAGGCCCACGCCGAAGATCCTCGAGGGGTGGGCGGCGCAGGTGCCGGAGCGGTTCCGCTTCGCGCTCAAGGCGTGGCAGCGGATCACGCACCAGAAGCGGCTGCGCGACTGCGCGGATCTGCTGGAGTCGTTCGCGGATGCGGCCCGCACCCTCGGCGGCCGCCTGGCGCCGGTGCTGTATCAGCTCCCTCCGAACCTCAAAGCGGACCTGCCGCTCTTGCGCGATTTCCTCCACCAGCTCCCGCGAGACCAGCGCGCAGCCTTCGAGTTCCGCCATGCGAGCTGGTTCGCGGACGAGACGTACACGGCGCTGCGCGATGCGGGCGCGGCGCTCTGCATCGCGGAGAGCGAGGACCTGGCGACGCCCGCGGTGCAGACGGCGGGCTTCGGTTACCTGCGTTTGCGGCGCCTCGACTACGATTCCGCTGCGTTGACGAAATGGGCAGACTTCGTCCGGACGTTCTCCGGCGAGGTGTTCGTGTATTTCAAGCACGAGGACGAGGCGCGCGGGCCCGCGTTCGCCAAGGACTTCTTGGAACTGATGTAGGGCTGTTCGCCAGCCGACGCCGTTTTCCACGGTTCCGGCATCGCCGTGTCTCCCAAAGCGGAGGAACGGAAGGATGCCGAGAGTGGTCCTGGTGGGAAGCGATCTCAAAGTGCGTACGCAACTCTTCGGCTTGCTCGCCGAACACGGCATCTCCGTCGTAGCGGCGGACGACGCGGCCGATGCGATCGCCCGCGTCAACGCAATGGACGCCCCGCCCGATCTGGTGCTGGTCGACCGCCGGATCGCGCGCGAGGACGAGCGGGAGCTGATCCGCTGGATGAGGTCCCGTTCCCGGTTTCCGAAGGTGCCGGTGGTGCTCTTCACGGCGCACGGTGGCCGGTCGGAGGGGGCCACCTCCATCGACGACCTCAGGGAGGCATTCGACGCAGCGCTGGTGCTCGCCATCGTGCAGGCCATCTGCGAGACGCCCTGAGCCAGGTCGCACGAATCATGAGGCCCAGGTTCAAAGCCGGTAAACGATGAACCCGCCGAACGTCAGTTGCATACGGCGCTCGGTGAGGGGGCTGCGGCCTGCATCGCCGAGCAGGGCCTCGGCACGGGCGAGGGATTGCACCGACCAGTGCTTGTCGACGCGGAAGATGGCGAGCAGTCCGAGCGAGGCGTCCCGCAGCCCCGCGCCCGCCGCAAAGGTGGGAACCGCCGAACCGTGCGAGAGAGCCATCGCGGATTGATCCGCATCGACTCCAAAGTAGGCTCGGGTATAGCGCGCGTTCGCCCAGGTCACGGTACCGGTCGCGGAAACAATCAGACGGCGCAGCAGCGGCAGCGTGCCGGTCAGTCCGGAATCGACTACCGTTCCGTTGCCAGCGCCGAGCTGCCGACGCACTCCGGCGAAAACCCCGATCGGGCCGACGACGCGCAGTTCCCCGAACACTTTTAGATCTGCCCCAGCCCCGAGGTCGCCCCAACCGCGCAGCCGATCGTTGGACGAAGCCGAGCGGCCCAGGTCGGGCAGCAGTGAGACGCCGAGCCGTGCCCCGTGGAGCGCGACGAGGTTCACGCCCAGCCCGGCGATCGGAGAGAGGAAGACCCGATCCCTGTAGCGCAGGTCGATCCACGGCAGCGGCAGGATCTTGGTCGAGGCGGCGCCGGCATACGAAGGCAGCGCGAGAGCGCCTGCGCCGAACGCGAAGAACCAGTCGGAGGGCACCGGGCGATCGAGTGGGGCGGGGCCCGCGAAGTCGTCTTCTTGAGCTGGACTGCCCGGTGCGTAGCCAGCGACGACCAGCGACAGGAGCCCTGCCGTGGCTCGCGTCATGGCGACCTCTGCCGCAAAATCCCTTTGCGATCTTTGATCAACATTTTTGTCGTTTTCCTTGAACCGGCTGCGTTCACGTTCGCCGGGCCGGAAAGCAACATCCGGACCACGTGCGCCCTGCTCTGCGGCCTTGCTCGCCAGACGCTACTCGAAGACGTCGTGCAGCTCCTCGACACCTGTTGCTCATCTGGCAACCAGTCTTGACAAAGCATGACCAAAATGTCCGAAGGGCATACCGCTCAAGAGCCGATCGCCAAAGCCTCGATATGAGCGATACGCACCGATCCAGAGCGTCATTCACCCGCCTCAGCCGGCACGACGCCGCCTCAACGCGATGAGTCCGCATGTCCCCTGTAACGCCTGATCGCATATCGTGCGTTCGATCGCCGGCCGGGTAGTGTCCTACGCCCCGCGACGGGTCGCACGAACCGTGAGCCCATCGGGAATGGAGCCGAGCGGCAGCAGCGCGTCAGCTTGATGAAGCAGCCCGGAATCCTGTCATCTGCGCTGGCAGATTACAGGTGTTCCTCCTCGACGAGTGGATGGTCAGGACGGCATGAGTCACTGCTCTCCCTTTGCTTGGATGAGCCCGCAAAATTTCGATAAGCACGTCGCGAGGATCCAATTTCATCATTAACGAAAGCTTTGAGTGGCCGTGATTCAGGGCGACCACCCTCTCTCGTCAATCTTACCGAATGGCGCTTGCGGCGAGCCGCCCCATGTTGGCTTCGGCCACCGCTGCGCTCGGGCAGCTGGCACAGAGAAAGGTTGCATCTGTGGCACACGAGAAGACAGGCCATGCTTCGCGCTGCTTCATCCTCGCTGCCCTGATGTCGCTGTTCGTTACACCCGCAGGCAGCATCGCGCAGACATCCTCCACGCCGAGTTTCAGCGGGCAGGCGTACGTCGTACAGGCTACCGTTCCACTCCTCTCGCCGATCACCGTCTCCGATACCGGTCCGCTGTCCTCCAGTGGAGGCGCGCAGGAAGCCTCCCTTCTGGACGTCCCGGCGATCTCGCTGGGCACCGTCGGGGCGCTGAATGGGGCTGACGTCGCCCACGCCACGACGATCGGGCAGGGGAACGCGAGCAGGTCGGAGGCATCGGTCGCCGATCTCAGTCTGACTGCCGCCGGAAACACGATCGCCGCCGACTTCCTAATGTCGGAGGTCGCCGCCCAATGCACAGGGACGAGTCCATCCGTCAGCGGCAGGTCCGATCTGGCCAAAGTTGTCATCAACGGTCAGAGCATCGACGTTTCCGGAGCCACCAACCAGACGATCCAGCTGCCGCTCAATGCGGGGTCGGTCGTGATCAACGAGCAGTCCAGCTCGGTCAGCGGCCAGTCGGGCAAGATGGACGTCAACGCCCTGCACGTCGTGGTCAACAACACGCCGCCGGGCGGGGCACCGCTCGCCGACGTGATCATCTCCCACGCACACGCCGACATCACCTGTCCGGCGTCGCCGCCCCCGTGCGACGCGACCGCCACCGACTTCGTCACCGGTGGGGGATGGGTCGTGTCGCGATCAGACCCGAATGCCAAGGCAAACTTCGCCGTGGCGGGCGGCATCAAGAACGGGTCGTTCTGGGGTCACCTGATGTTCCTGGACCACGGCAATCAGTTGCGCGTCAAGGGAACGGGAGTAACCGGTTACGACGTGTACACTGCTTTCGGACCGAATGGACGCCGGACGCTCGGTTCGGCGGACGTCGATGGCACGGCCGAGTCATATGAGGCGGACGTCGCCGATGATGGCGAGCCAGGCCGCGGAGTCGACAAATTCCAGTTGCTCTTGAACGGGGCCCTGGTGACCTCTGCCTCTGACCACTACCTTGCGGGCGGCAATATCCAGCTTCACAAACCACAGTGCCAATAGACGGGAGCGCGGCCCGCGCCTGCGGGTCGCGCTGATTTCGAGAACGAGGAAAGCTCACATTCGTCGTGGTAGGGTGCGCGCGCTGGAGGTCAGGAATGTTCCTCGCGCTCATCGCCGCGGTGGCGGCGAGTCCCGTCGAAGCAGAAGCGCGGGAGATTCTTGACGAGATCTTGCGCGTGGACACCAGCCACGGCAACGAGACGGCGGCGCTGCAGCCACTGCTCGTGCGCTTCCAGCGCGCCGGGGTCCGGGCGCAGATCCTCGAGTCCGCCCCTGGGCGCGGAAACCTGGTCGCGCGGGTACCTGGCACCGGCGCGATGCGGCCCCTGCTCCTGCTCGCCCACATCGACGTGGTTCCGGTCGAGGGGCAGCCCTGGACGGTGCCGCCGTTCCAGCCGACCGAGAAGGACGGCTACCTGTATGCGCGCGGCGTGAACGATGACAAGGCGATGGCAGCGGCGTTCACCGCCATTGCGTTGGAGGCGGCGCGCACCCCGCAGAAGCTATCGCGCGATCTCATCGTCGCCCTCACCGCGGGCGAGGAAACCGGCGGTCTGGCCGGAGCGTACTGGCTGGCGCGGAACCATCGCGACCTCATCGATGCCGAGCTGGCACTGAACGAGGGCGGCGGTCTGACCGTGACTCCCGATCTCTCGCGCATGGAATCGGTGGAGATCGGTGTCGCCGAAAAGACGTTCCAGAGCTACAGCCTGATCGTGAAGGGCAAGGGCGGACACTCTTCCATGCCGCCCACCAACTCCGACCCGGTGGTGACGCTCGCCCGCGCCCTGCAGCGCGTCGGCGAGCTGCGCTTCCCTGCCAAGGTGCTTCCGGAAGCGCGCGAGGGGATCGCGCTCAGGGCCCTGCACGAAAAACCGCCCCTCTCCGATGCCCTCAAGCACGTCGCGCAGGCGGGTACAGTCTCGCCGGAGGACGATGCAGTGATCGGAAAGGACCAGCTCGCGAATGCCCAGATCCGCACCACCTGCGTGACCACCATGTTGAAGGCGGCGCCGCAGGACAACGTATTGCCCACGACGGCGGAGGCCACGGTGAATTGCCGGATCTTGCCGGACGAGACGCGCGAGCAGACGCAGGCGCGGCTTGCGCAGGCGATCGGCGATCCGGCAGTCGAGCTGAAGCCGCTGGAGGACATCGGCTTCGCCAAGCCTTCGCCCATCAGCGGTCCGGTGAACGAAGCCGTGCACGGGGCCGTGCGCGCCCTCTGGGGCGAGGTGCCCGTATCGCATGCGATGGGGACCGGCGCGACCGACTCGCGGCACCTGCGCGCGATTGGCATCCAGTCCTATGGCTTGGGCGGCGCTCCGGGAACGCTCGAGGATGCCCGCGCGGGACGGGCCCTTCATGGCGCCGACGAGCGGCGCCCGATCCGGTGGCTCGGCGAGGGCGTCCGGTTCCTGCGCGAGGTGACCCTGCGGCTCGCGCGCTGACCCATGATGCGCTACTTCGAAGATTTCGCGGAAGGTCAGGTCTACGACCTGGGCGAGCTGCGCGTCAGCGAGCCGGAGATCGTCGAGTTCGCGCGCAAGTACGACCCGCAGGCGTTTCACGTGGACCCGAAGGCGGCGCAGCGCTCGATCTTCGGCGGCTTGATCGCGAGCGGCTGGCACACCGGATCCATGTACATGGGCCTGCTCGTGCGGGGTCTGCTGCAGCAGTCCGCGACCCTCG
>VBKQ01000356.1 GCA_005879505.1 Deltaproteobacteria bacterium | reverse complement strand
GTCCTGGCTATAGGCATTGTTGTTTCCGTTCTGGGTGTGACCCAACTCGTCGCCGGCGACCAGCATCGGCACCCCTTGAGAGAGCAGCAGCGTGCTGAGGAAGTTGCGCTGCTGGCGGGCGCGCAGCTGGAGGACGGCCTGATCTTGCGTGTCGCCTTCGGCGCCGCAGTTCCACGACCGGTTGTCGTTGTTTCCGTCCTTGTTCTCCTCCTTGTTCGCCTCGTTGTGCTTCTCGTTGTAGGAGACCAGGTCCCGCAGCGCGAAGCCGTCGTGCGCGGTGACGAAATTGATCGAGGCGTACGGCCTGCGGCCGGTCGATGCGTAGAGGTCCGAAGATCCGGTGAACCGCTGCGCGAACTCTCCCAGGAGCGAGTCCTGTCCGCGCCAGTAGTCTCGAACGATGTCCCGGTACTTTCCGTTCCATTCCGACCACTGCGCCGGGAAGTTGCCCACCTGGTAGCCGCCCTCGCCGACGTCCCACGGCTCGGCGATCAGCTTCACCCGCGAGACCACGGGATCCTGCTGGATCAGGTCGAAGAACGCGCTCAGCCGATCGACCTCGTGCAGCTCGCGCGCGAGCGCGGAAGCGAGGTCGAAACGGAAACCGTCCACGTGCATCTCCTGGATCCAGTAGCGCAGCGAATCCATCAAGAGCTGCAGCGTGTAGGGCTGCCGCATGTTCAGCGAGTTTCCCGTCCCCGTGTAGTCCATGTAGTAGCGGGGAGTCTCCGCCACCGTCCGGTAGTACGCGGCGTTGTCGATGCCCTTGAACGACAGCATCGGTCCCAGGTGGTTGCCCTCGGAGGTGTGGTTGTAGACGACGTCGAGGAGCACCTCGATGCCGGCGCGGTGCAACATCTTCACCATCGCCTTGAACTCCATCACCTGTTCGCCGCACTGACCCCGGCTCGAATACTCGTTGTGCGGAGCGAAGAAGCCGATCGAGTCGTAGCCCCAGTAGTTGCGCAGCCCCTTGTCCAACAAGTGCTGCGAGTGGACGAACTGGTGGATCGGGAGCAGCTCGACCGCGGTCACGCCCAGCGCCTGCAGGTACTCGATCGCCGCCGGGGAAGCGAGGCCGGCGTACTTGCCGCGCTGCTCCTCGGGGACTTCGGGATGCCGCTGCGTGAATCCTTTGACGTGCACTTCGTACACCACCGTCTCGTGCCAGGGCCGTCCGGGCGGCCGGTCGTCGCTCCAGTCGAAGTAGGGATTGGTCACCACCGACCGCGGCATGAAGGGGGCGCTATCGGCGCCGTTGATCACCAGGTCGCCCTCGGCGAGGTTGTACGGATAGATCGCCTCGTCCCACTTCGGGTGCCCCTCGATCGCCCGCGCGTACGGATCGAGCAGCAGCTTGGCGGGATTGCACCGCAGGCCTTTCTCCGGGTCCCACGGCCCATGGACCCGATAGCCGTAGCGCTGGCCGGGATCGACGCCGAGCAGGTAACCGTGCCAGACGAAGCCGGTGCGCTCTGGAAGGTCGACGAGGCGCTGGTTGCCGCCGGCGTCGAAGAGGCAAAGCTCGACTTTGGTGGCGACCTCCGAGAAGAGCGCGAAGTTCGTACCCGCGCCGTCGTAGGAGGCCCCGAGGGGATAGGACCTGCCAGGCCAGATTCTCATTCCTGAACACTCTGGATTACTCGCGTCGGACGCAAGCCGCCAACTCCTCAAGCGTTCGCTGCACGGCGGTGTTTTCGCACCAGCCGCCACTTGACGATCGGGGGGATCACCAGCACCGCAGCCACCGATACCCCCACGGCGATCTCGATGAACCGCACTTCGTGCGCCAGCCTCGTCGAACGTCCGAACTCGTACCCGAGGCCGACCAGCAAGGCGACCTCGACCAGCCCGACCGCGCCGTTGATCAGCTCGAACCGGAGCATCGGGTACTTGCTGCCGCCGATCGCGAGGTAGACGGGCCCGCGCAGCGCAACCAGGAACCGGCCGAGCAGGATGGCGCGAACGCCGTTGCGGCGCACCAGGTCCTCTCCCCATCTGCGCAGGTGGGGAGAGAGAAGGCGCTTGCCGAGGCGCGTGCGGAGCAGCCCTGGCAGCAGGGAGCGTCCGATCAGATAGGAGGCGGTATCGCCGATGACGATCCCCAGCCAGGCCGCCAGCCATGCGCCCCAGAGCGGGAGCGCTCCGGCGTGCGCCCACCAGCCGGCACCGAGCAGGGCCAACTCCTCCGGGAGGGGCAGGATCAGTGTGGAGAGGACCGCGCCGAAGATCGCCAACGCCGCGTACACGGATGCGAAGGTAGATCGCAACCTTTCGAATATCATTGCGCGGTGTACCAGCCCGCCCGCTGGCTCATCAGCCCCGACCTCATGACCGTCTTCGGCCCCCTCTTCCGGCGGGGTCCGCGGGTTCCGGTGACGCGCGAACGCTGGGAGCTCTCGGACGGCGATTTCATCGACGTCGACCGGATGTCCGGCCCGGCGGGCGCGCCGCTGCTGCTGGCGCTGCACGGACTGGAAGGTTCCAGCTCGGCGCACTACGTGCGGGGGCTGCTCGCCCAGGCGCGCAGGCGGGGCTGGAGGGCACTGGCGCTCAACTTCCGCGGCTGCTCGGGCGACATGAACCGGCTCGTCCGGTCCTACCACTCGGGCGAGACGGGAGATCTGGACGAGCTCGTGCGGCGCGCGCGCGGCGAGTCGGACCGGATCGTGCTCGCAGGCTGCTCGCTGGGCGGGAACGTGCTGGTGAAATGGCTGGGCGAACAAGGCGACGTCGCGCCGCGCGAAGTCAAGGCCGCAGCCGCCCTCTGCGTCCCTTTCGATCTCGCGCTCTGCGCGCAGACGCTGGACGGTCCCGGATTCTGGCGCTTCGTCTACCGCACGCGTTTCTTGCGCTCGCTGAAGCGCAAGTCGCTGGAGAAGCTCGCCCGGTTTCCGGGCGCAGCCGACGATGCGCGCGTCCGGCAGGCGCGCACCCTCTTCGAGTTCGACGACGCTCTCACCGCGCGGGTGCACGGTTTCGAAGACGCCCGCGACTATTACGCGCAGAGCTCCAGCGGAAGCTTCGTTGAGCGGGTGCGTGTTCCGCTCCTGCTGCTCTCCGCCGCGGACGACCCGTTCATTCCGGCGCGATGCATCCCGCGCGTGACCAACCCGCGGGTCGAGCTGGAGATCTCCCCGCATGGCGGACACCTCGGCTTCGTCGAAGGGCCGATCTGGAACCCGCGCTTCTACGCCGAGCGGCGCGCGGTGGAGTTCCTGGAAGCGCATCTGACAAGCCAGCATTGACGCTCTGGGACGCGCCCGAGCGTAGTACGCTCGAGGGGTGGCGGACGCCTGGAGCCCGACGCAGTACGAGCGCTTCCGCGCCGAGCGCGCGCAGCCCTATTGGGACCTGGCCGCGCTGGTCGAGGCGCGCCCTGGAATGCTCGTCGCCGATCTCGGGTGTGGAACCGGCGAGCTCACGGCGGAGCTGCACCGCAAGCTGCAGGCGCGCGAGACGCTCGGGATCGATAGCTCGCCCGCCATGCTGGCGAAGGCGCCGCAGGGACCGGGCCTCCGCTTCGAGCAGCAGGACATCGCGGCGTTCCAGCCTTCGGAGAAGCGCGACCTCCTCTTCAGCAACGCCGCGCTGCACTGGGTCCCGGATCATCCGGACCTGCTGCGCCGGCTCACGGGCGCGCTGGCGCCGGGCGGCCAGATCGCCGTGCAGATGCCGATGACCGACGATCTGATCACGCACCAGACCGCCTCGGAGCTCGCCCGATCGCCCGAGTTCCGGCGGCTGCTCGGCGGGTACGTGCGCCGCACGCCGCTGCTCGAGCCCAGCCGCTACGCAGCGTGGCTCTACCGGCTCGGCTACGCGCGCCAGCACGTCCGGGTAGTCATGTACACCCACCTGATGGAGTCGCGTGAGGAGGTCGTGGAGTGGGTGCGCGGCGCGCTGCTCACCGAGTACCAGAAGCGTCTCTCGCCGCCGGACTGGGACCGGTTCCTCACGCGCTACCGGCAGCTCTTGCTCCCGCAGCTTGAAGACGAGCGCCCATACTTCTACGTCAATCCGCGGATCCTCTTCTGGGGCGCGCTGCCCTGATCCGTTACCGGGCCACAAGAAATATAGAGAATGAAAAATTAGCGGGCGCCGTGAAGCGCCCGCCAGTGTTCCCGTTCTGTTGTGGGGAGCTGGGTTGTCGGACTGATGTGCGAGCGAAGAGGGCGGGGAACAATCCGAATTGGTCGGCGAATTATCACGGCCCACGTCGACAGACAAGCCCCCACATCCACGGCCGGCCAGGCGCCGACCGGACGCTCCATTCCAACATCTTGGAACTGTTAACGAATCCCTGACATTCGCGCCCGAGCCTCGGCCAGGGCGCGGTGTATTTCTTCGAGCGCATTGCGGCTTTGCGCCGCGGCCTCGGCGTCGGCGTGCGCCGCGAGCAGCTCTTCGGCGAGCCGGTCCCGCTCGGCGCGTGCGGCGAGAAGCTCCTTGCGGGCCTCGTCCCGCTCCGCGACCCGGTCGCGCAGCTCGGCGGTGAGACGCTGCAGGGCCTCTCGTGCCTGGGCGGCCTCGGCGCGCGATTTCTGCACCTCCTCGGCGGAGGCGGCGGCGCGCGCCTTTTCTTCACGCCCTTCGCGGGAAAGTCGGGCGACCTGGGCGAGCGCTCCATCTCGCTCCGCCTCGAGCAGATCGAGGTCGCCGCGCAGCGCGCGAAGCTCGCTGGCGCGCGATTCCAGATCGGCGGCGAGACGCGCGGCATCGGCGCGCTGGTCGCGCGATTCGTCCGCGGCGGCGCGCAGGGCGGCCAGCGCTGCTTCCAGGTCCGACTTCAGGCGGGCGTTCGAATCCGCCGCCTTGGTCAGGTCGGTCGTGAGGGCACGAACCAGGTCGGTGACCTCGGAAACGGATGGGCCGGGAGGCCGGCGGGCAGCGCGCCTCGTCGTGCCCGCTGCGGGGTCGACTCTCAGGATCTGCGCTGTCCGTTCAGGTTCCCCGATCGGACGGATACCCTGGACCGCTGGCGCATGCGTCTCTTGCCCGGCGACTGCCCCCTGCGGCCCGACTTGAGGCTCCGTCGCTGGCGCGAGCGCCGCGATCTCGAGCTGGGGATCCGCCGCCGCCGCGAGCGTCGCTTCCGCGCTCTCGGCTGCCGCCAGCTCGCGCGCTTGCGCCACCTGCTCGTCCAGCGCGCGGCCCACCCGGACCCTGGGGCGCACCTTGGGGACGTTCTCCTCGAAACCGCGCTTCATGCGCTCTCCACCGCCTTGAGGCGCACCGGCGCGCCGATGCGGGCCTGGACCTCGTCGAGCACCGCCTGGATGTCCTGCGCGCCTTTGCTCTCCGAGTCGTACGCGAAGATGGGAATGCCTTCGCTGGAAGCCTGCGCGAACTTGGTGCACTGGCGAATCACCTGCTTGAGCAAGAAGTCCGGATAGTGCTTCTCCAGGGCCTCCCTGGCCTCCTTGGCGATCTTGTACGTGGCATTGTAGGCGTTGATCACGATGAAGATGTGATCGAGCACGTGCTCGAGGTCCTCCTCCAGCCCCTGGACCGTCTCGAACAGCAGCTTGAGGCCGTGGAAGGAGAGGAAGTCGGGGAGGACGGGGACGAACAGATCGTGCGCCGCCATCAGCGCGTTCAGGTTGAGCAGTCCGAACGAGGGCGGAGCGTCCAGGACGGCGTAGTCGTACGTCCCCTCCACCTCCTTGAGCACGTTCCGCAGCCGGAACTCGCGCGCGGCGAGCGGCATCAGCGAGAGATCGATGGTGCTCATCGTCAGGTTCGAGGGAACGAGGTCGAGCCCGGGCATCCCCGTCCTCACGATCACCGTCTCGATCGGCGACTTCTTGATGATGGCGTCGAACAACGTCCCCTCTTTCTCCTCGCCCGAGACGCCCAGGCACTTGCTGGCGTGGCCCTGCGAGTCGAGATCGATCACCAGCACCCGATGGCCCATCTCCGCCAGCCGGAACGCGTAGCTGGTGGAGACCGAGGTCTTTCCCGTGCCGCCCTTGAAATTGAGGAAGAGCTGCCGGCGCAGCGGCCTGCGCGGCGGCACGCGGTTGAGGGCCTTGCGGGCCGCGGAGAGGTCCTGCAGGGAGTAGAAGACCTTTTGCGTCGGTCCATCGGAGGGGATCGTCGACTGGATGGCGCCGCGCTCTTCCGCTTCAGCGAGCTCCCGGACGGAGAGCCCGAGCACCTCGGCCAGGCGCCGGCTGGAGTAGCGGATCTGCTCCATCAATGAGACCCTCCTTCGAGCACCAGCCGCTGCAGCGCGGCGCGCACGGCATCCCTGGGCCGCGCCGGCGCGGCAGCCGCCGCCTGAGGCGCCGGCTTCGCAGGGGCTTCCGTTCGCGCGGCAGCCACGGCTGCGCGGACGCTCGCATCTTCATCCGCCGCCAGCCGCGCCGCCAGATCCTCGACGCCCGCGGAAGCGGCCAGCGCCGCGGCGCGCCGCCGGATGGCCGCAGTGTCGTCGCGCGCGGCGATCTCCAGCGCGGCGCGCAGGCGGGAGGGGATCGCGCAGAGCGCCTCCAGCGCGGCGAGGCGCACCAGCGCGGGCTCCGGCGCGGACTGCAGCTGGGCCACGATCTCGGCCGCGCCTTCTCCACCGCACGCCGCCAGCGCCTTCGCCAGCTGCGCCCTCGTCTTCGGGTCCGGCTCTTGTGAAAGCGTGGATGCGATCGCGGGAGCAGCCGAGGCGATCGGAGCCGCGACGAGGTGCCGCGCGGCTTGCTCGCGGCGCGCCGAGTCCGCGCTGATCAGGCTGCGCAGGCACTGGTCCGCGAGCGCCCGCGCCGCCGCGGACTCCTTCGGGTCGGGCGGCAGGGCGAACGGCGCCGTGGTGGCCGGGACGGGCGAGAGCCTGCCTTCGGCCCACATCTGCCGCGCCTGTTCGATCGGCTCCGCCGCGCGGGGCGGCTGCGATTCGCGATGGCGCGCCGCCTCGAACGCCGGAGGCGCGATGCCGGCCTGCCCGAGCAGCGCTTCGCATTTCTTCTGGTGGTCGCGCAGCGCGATCACCTCGCCGCGCATCTCGCTGATGAACTGCGCGAGCGCGGCGGGATCTTCGTCGCCGGTCTTCGCCTGCGCGATCATTTCGCTCAGCCAGCGCTCCCGTTCCGCGCGCGTGCGCGCCAGCTCCCCGCGCGCCTGCTCCAGGTCGGCTTCCAGCGCCGCCGCCCGCCGCCGCTCGGCTTCAAGCGCGCCTGGTTCGGGCCCGGCGTGAGCGGGGCGCGTCAGCAGCGCGGAGAGCCGCGCCCGTTCCGCTTCCAGCTCGGCGCACTGCGTCCGGGCCGCCTTGGTCAGCCGTGACGCCGCTCGCGCCTCGTCCTCGGCCTCGGCGCGCGCCTTCTCGGCGGTGCCGCAGCGGGCGTGGGCGGCCGCCAGCTCGCCCGACAGCTCGGAGATCCGCCACTCGAAGAAGACGATCTTTTCCAGCGCGGCGCGCAAAAGCTCCGCCGCGCTCGGCTGATGCCCTGTTGCGTCGCGCTCGCGGTCCGCCAAGGCGCCTCCAGCGTGGATCGCGAGTAGCGTATCTTGAGTGGATCGGGGGAGTCAAGCGGGCCAGCCGCTGCCGTGCCGAGAGACGCGGCCATGCGGCTGTTGCTTTTAGACTGTACCCTTGACAAAGAGTGGGGCGCGGACCGCCCCCCAGCTGCCCGCGCCCCACAGACGTCAGCGCCACGCCCCCGCGACGCCGACCCCTCCGACCCCGACTCGCGCCCCCACGCGAAAGGGGATTGTCGCCCTGCCGCCGACACCCGGACATGGAGCAAGCAGCATGCCTGCACACCAGCCGCACGGCGGCGTGCGTTCCGGCGCCGCCGAGAAGAGTTCTTGTGACAACGATCACGGTGGCGAGGGACCTGGCGGCGCCCGGTTGGGAACCGCCGTTCTTCCGCGAGGGAAAACCCGCCGCTAGGCCGCTTCCCGGCCGGCGCTGCGCGCGAGCGCCGGCAGCTCGGCCAGGAGCCGCGCGCGCCGGCCGGCCAGCGACGACGTCCGCGCCTCGCGCGGCGACGCGGAGCCGAGGGGGGATATGAAGAGCGCATCCATCCACTCCTGGGCCCCGCTCCTCTGCGCGCGCGCAGCCAGCTCCACCAGCAGCGCCGCGTCGAGGGCCCGTGCGGCGAGATACAGCGCGACGGGGCCGCGCAGCTCGAGGGAGAGCTCGAAAGCGCCCCCCGCCCAGGCGGTACCCAGCCCCATCTCGGAGGTGCGATCGGGTCCGCCCCAGAGGGATTCGCCGCGCTCGTCCGCGCGCGTCGAGAGGGAGGCCGCGCCGGCGAGCTGCATCCCCTCCACGGCCAGGATCTGCGCGAGGGTCTCGCGCAGAAGCGCGTCCGGTCCCAGCAGGCCAGCGCCCGCGAGAGGCAGCGCCTTCTCCGCGAACAGTGCCGAGATACCAGGAGCGCACAGCGCCCGATCCTGACCTGCGGCGACGAAGGCGCATCCTGCCTCTGCGGCGGCGGCAGCATAGACGACGCCGGGAGTGATCCAGTCCTCGCTCTGCTCGAGTGCTTCGCGCACCTCGCCCGCGGTGAACGCCTGCTTCGCCGGCGCAGCGCGGATGCCCGGGATCGTGCAAACCACCACCGCGCGGGCGCAGCGGTGATGGGCGAGAAAGCCGCGCAGATCTTCTGCCAGCGCGTTCGCCAGATGTCGCCGCGTCGGCGCTTGTCGCGCTCCGAGCATGGCATGGATCTTCCGCAACTCGGGGCGCAGCTCGTCGACCAGCGAACGGCTGACGAGGTTGGCGCGCAATGCGGCGCGATAGGCATCGTCCTCGCGCACCTCGAATGCGCCGAGGACGAGGTCGCCCAATTCGGCCAACGGCGCCGCTGCGCGCAGCGGCGAGGGGCCAAGACCCGGGGCCCGTCCCGATCCCCCGCCCTCCGCGAGGCTGCCGAACGGGTGGACGAGATGGGCGCGCGCAGCGAGCACGCCGGTGAGAAGCGAGCTGCCCACTCCGCCGAGGCCGACGACGACCAGCCCGACCCTTCCCGTCTCCTGCATCCTCGCCTCCCGACCAGGCGGGCGAGCGCCCACCGCCTCCCAGGGAGCGTTTGCAGCGGCCGTGCCATTGTCAACGGTGCGCGGAGTGCGCTAAAAAGCCGCTCCCTTTCGCTCCAGAGGAGCACCCGGAACAATGGCCGAGAAGACCACAGAACGCCGCAAGACGAAGGCCCCTCCGCCCAAGGGCAAGGAAGGCCTCAAGTGCGGGATCGAAGGCTGCAAGCGCGCGTACCAGGCGAAGGGCTACTGTTTCTTCCATTACGACAAGTGGAGGAACGGGGAGCTGCCCAAGGCCCGCTACAAGACCTGCAGCAAGGAAGGCTGCCTGAAGAAGGTGGCCGCGCACGGCCTGTGCGCGGAGCACCAGAAGAACAAGACGGCGGCACCCGCGGAGACGGCCGCTCCGGCAGCGCCCGCCGCACAGGCCTGAGCCAGCTCCGCGGCTATCTCCGCGTCCGTTCCAGTTGGGCGATCGCCGCGAGCAGGAGCTCCACTTCCCGCCGCGCCGGACGGGCGCGGCGCAGCAGCGATACCAGCTCGTCCAAAACCAGATCCGGCTGCTGGGGATTCAAGAACCCACTGGCGAGCAAGAGCGCACGGGCGCGGTCGCGCAACAGCGAAAGGAGCCGCTCATCCGCCTGCGGCTCGGGGGGAGCTTCGGGAAAGGATGCGCTGCCGCGCGCCTTGAGGATCTCGTACCCGAAAACGAGGACCGCCTGGGCAAGGTTCAGCGACGATTTGTGCGCGGTCGGGATGGTGGCGACGGCGGCGCCGCGCTGCAGGTCGCGATTGGTGAGTCCGCGCACCTCGTCGCCGAACACCAGCGCGCATGTCCCGGGCTGCGAGAGGAGCCGCGCCGCGGTCTGCTCCGGGGTGAGAGCGCCGGGGACCGTGCGGCCCGTCGTCATCACCACGTCGAGGCAGTCACCCAGCGCCTCGTCGAGCGTCCGCACCACCCGCATGCGCTCGAGGATCTGCTCCGCTCCCGCGGCGAGCTTCGCTGCCTGCGCCCGGTCGAATCCGAGAGGCTCGACGACCCAGAGCGCGCCGGCGCCGGTGTTCGCCAGCGCGCGCGCCGCCGCGCCGATGTTCTGCGAGCTCCGCGGGCGGTTGAGGACGAATCGCAGCTCCACCTGCGCTATCTTGCCGCGTCCCGGAGGAGGCGCAATGGACGAGATCCTGAAGGCGCAGCTCCCTTACACGCTCCGCCAGGCGGACTTTCCCGCCCTGGGCGAGCTCTATCGCGGCAAGGTCCGCGACAACTACTCGAAGGGCGATCGGATCGTGATGATCACGACCGATCGCTTGAGCGCCTTCGATCGCGTCCTCACCACCATTCCCTTCAAGGGAGAGATCCTCAACCGGCTGACGGTATTCTGGTTCGAGAAGACGAAGGACGTCGCCCCCAATCACATCCTCGACGTGCCGGACCCGAGCGTGCTCGTGGTGCGCAGGCTGCAGCCGCTCGCGGTGGAGATGGTCGTCCGCGGGTACCTCACCGGGTCCCTCTGGCGCGACTACCAGGCAGGGAAGGGGGCGAAGGCGTACGGGATCGATCTGCCGAAGCAGATGCGCAAGGACGAGAGATTCGAGAAGCCGATCCTGACCCCGAGCACGAAGGAGCAGGTGGGCAAGCACGACGAACCGGTCTCCCCCGAGGAGCTGGTGGCTCGCGGGACCATCACGCGCAAGCAGTGGGACGAGATGGCCCGCATCAGCCTCGATCTGTTCGCCGCCGGCCAGGCCTGGGCCAAGCAGCGCGGGCTGATCCTCGTCGACACCAAGTACGAGTTCGGCGTTGACGGCGCGGGAAAGCTCTGGGTGATCGACGAGATCCACACCGCGGACTCCAGCCGGTACTGGATCGCAGAGGGGAGCGAGGAGCGGGCGAGGCGCGGCGAAGAGCAGAAGATGCTGGACAAGGAGTTCTTCCGGCAGTGGCTGATCCGCGAGCGCAACTACAAGGGCGAAGGAGCGATACCGGAGATTCCGGACGGGGTGCGGGTGCAGCTGGCGGGTAAGTACCTGGAGCTGGTGCAGACTCTCACCGGCGAGGCGCCTGGACTGGTCGCCGGCGACACGCGCGCGCGCATCGAGAAGGCGTTGAAGGCGAGGAAGTACCTGTAACTGCAACAGAGAGAAACATCGCCGCAACGGAGCTGTAAAGGGGCACCCGTACTCCATCAGCAAGGAGGAAAGGCGATGATAAAGAAGATTCTCATCGGACTCGGAGCGCTGGCGCTCGTGGTCGCGGCGGGTGCCGCGTGGGCGCACGGTCCGGGCCGGCATTTGATGATGAAGCAGATGATCGACAAGCGCGTCGCGGAGGCAGAGGACCTGATCCAGGCGACTCCCGACCAGCGGGCGAAGATCGAGCAGTCGAAGAACGCGATCGTCGCGGCGCTTCAGCAGGGCGCACAGGCGCGACGGCAGGAGCACCAGGATTTCGTCGCGCTGCTGACGACCCCCGGTCTGACGGCGCAGCAGTTGCACAACCGCGTCGTCGCGCACCTCGCGCAGATGCAGGACCTCGCGGACAAAGAGATCATTCCGCAGCTCGTGACGGTAAACAACATGCTGACGAGGGATCAGTTGACCAAGTTGGCAGCGAAGGCCGAGGAGATGCGTCAGAAGCACATGCAGCACAAGGGAGGGTTTGGCGGCCCCGCAGAGTGATGAGCAAGGCGCTTCTCATCGAAGACGATCGCAAGCTCGCCGCCCTGCTGGTCGAGTTCCTCGGCCAGCACGGCGTCGAGGCGACGGTTGCCGGCGACTCGTCCCAGGCGCTCCAGCACCTGGGCTCGAGCCGCTTCGACATCCTGCTGCTCGATCTGATGCTGCCGGGGATGGACGGGCTCACGCTGACGCGCAAGATCCGCGAGCGCTGGAACACGCCGATCATCATGGTGACGGCGCGCGGCGACGACGCCGACAAGATCGTCGGCCTCGAGCTGGGAGCGGACGATTACCTGGCGAAGCCGTTCAATCCCCGCGAGCTGCTCGCCCGCATCAGGGCGGTGCTGCGCCGGGCCGAGCCCGCGGATGCGCCGCGCTTCCAGTCCGGCGGCCTGGTGATCGATTTTGCCGCCCGCGAGGTGACGGTCGACGGCAAGCGACAGATCCTGACCGCGCACGAGTACGAGCTGCTCTGCGCGCTGGCCCGCAACTGCGGCCGCGTGCTCACGCGCGATCAGCTGCTCGACGAGATGAAGGGAGATCATGCGGACGATGCCTTCGACCGGAGCATCGACGTGCACGTCTCCCGGCTGCGGCAGAAGATCGAGCCTGACCCGCGCCACCCACGGTACGTGAAGACGGTGCGCGGCGCCGGGTATCTGCTCGCCCGGGAGTCCTGAGTGCACCCGCGGCGTCTCTACCTGCGCCTGTACCTCGCGTTCCTCGGCGTCCTGCTCGCGGTGGTCCTGGTGGTCGGCGCCATCGGCTTTCTCACCGGGAGGCCGTTCTTCGTGGCCCATCGCGGCGGCCCCCGATTCGCGGCGCACCTCGGGCGCATGCTCCCGCCGCCGTCGGATCCGGCCGCGCTCGATCGCGCCGTCGCGGACATCAACGAAGAGTTGGGGATGGACGTGGCCGTGTTCGGCCCTGCCGGAGAGCTGATCGCCGCCGCGGGAAACCCGGTCCCAAGGCCGGACGGCGAAGCCCTCGAGCTCGCCCGGCGCGGCCCCACCCGGATCGCCCGCGGGGTCATCGCCGCGCCGGCGCGCGAAGGAGGGTTGGTCGTGGCCCGCCTGCCGCTGCCCGAAGGCGCCGCGCGGCGGGCAGTGATCCGCGCCGTGCTGCTGCTGCTCGGCGCGCTCGCGGTGTCGCTGGCGCTGGTCTACCCGCTCTCGCGATCGATCACCCGGCCGCTGGAGAAGCTCACCTCGGTCGTCGAGGCGTACGGCCGCGGCGACCTGTCGCGGCGAAGCGGGCTGGGAGATCTGCACGACGAAGTAGGGAGGCTGGCGCGCAGCTTCGACGAGATGGCGGACCGCATCCAGGCCGCCCGCCGGGCGGAGAAGGAGCTGCTGGCGAACGTCTCGCACGAGCTGCGCACGCCGCTCGCCCGCATCAAGGTGGCCCTCGAGCTGATCGATGCGCCGGAAGAGAGCGTGCGCAGGCGTCTCACCACCATCGGCGAAGAGGTGGATGAGCTCGACCGGCTGGTGGCCGACGTGCTCACCGCCACCAGGCTCGATCTGGCGGCCCTGCCGCTGCGCAAGGTCCACACCGATCTGGCGCTGCTGATCGATCGGGCACGGTTGCGCGCGCTGGCGCTCGATCCGTCCCTGCCCATCGACCTGCGCGTCGAGCGGGGGCTGGCGGTCGAGGCGGACGAGGCGCTGCTGTCGCGCGCGCTCGACAACCTGCTCGACAACGCGCGCAAGTACGGCAACGGCAGCGCGGTGGAGGTGGAGGCGCGGCGGGAGGGGGACGACGCGATCCTGTCAGTGCGGGATCGGGGGCCGGGGATTGCCGAGAAAGATCTGCCGCGCGTGTTCGACCCCTTCTTCCGCGGAGAGGGCGTTCCCGGCGTCACGGCGGGCTTCGGTCTCGGCCTTGCCCTCGCGCGGCGTGTCGCCGAGGCGCACGGCGGGAGCGCGCGCGCGCAGAATGCAGAGGAGGGCGGCGCCCGGATCGAGCTGCGGCTTCCCCTGAGCGGAGTCAGGGCCGCGGATGCGGCCCGGGCGGGCTGACGGAAGCGGGAGGCGCCTGCAGGAGCCAGTCGAGCAGCTCGCGCGCGGTCCGGGCGTGGACGAGCCGCAGCGCAGGACGAACGAACCCCTCCGCAGCCATGTGCTCGAGGAAGGCGAAGAGCGGGCCGAAGTAGCCGTCGACGTCGAGCAGCCCGATGGGCTTCTCGTGCAGCCCGAGCTGTCCCCAGGTGATCGCCTCGAACAGCTCGTCCATCGTGCCGCATCCGCCAGGCAGCGCCACGACCGCGTCGGAGAGCGCGGACATCACCGCCTTTCGCTCGTGCAGCGACCCGACGATCCGCATCTCGGTCAGCCCGGTATGCGCGATCTCGCGGGTGGTCAGCGCCCGCGGCAGCACGCCCACCACTTCCGCGCCGCCCGCGAGCGCCGCATCGGCGCAGGCGCCCATCAGCCCGCAGGAGGCGCCACCATAGACCAGGCCGTATCCTCGCCGGGCGATCTCGGCGCCGAGCTCGTGCGCGGAGATCAGGTAGGAGTCGCGCGCGCCGTCGTTCGATCCCGCGAAGACACAGATGCGAAGCATGACCGCGAGGCTATCACTTCCCCAGCACGCGCTCGAACACGGCGTCGACGTGGCGCAGCGCCCGGTCGAGGTCGAAGCAGGCGGCCAGCTCGGCCGGCTTCAGCAGCTTCTTCACCTCCGGGTCCTCGGCGAGCAGCGTGCGGAAGTCCCGGTCCTCGTCCCAGACCTTCATGGCGTTGCGCTGCACGACCGCGTACGCCGCCTGCCGCTCCATGCCTTTGCCGATCAGGGCGAGCAGGACCGGCTGCGAGAAGATGAGGCCCCGGGTGAGGTCCAGGTTCTCGCGCATGCGCTCCGGGAAGACGCGCAGGCCCTCGATCAGGCCGGCGAACCGGTGCAGCATGAAATCCAGGGTGACCGTGGCGTCGGGACCGATCACCCGCTCGACGCTCGAATGGCTGATGTCGCGCTCGTGCCAGAGCGGGACGTTCTCCAGGGCGGACAGGGCGTAGCCCCGCAGCAGCCGCGCCAGGCCGCTCAGGTTTTCCGAGAGGACCGGGTTGCGCTTGTGCGGCATCGCCGAGGAACCCTTCTGGCCCTTGCCGAACGCCTCCTCCGCCTCCCGCACTTCAGTTCGCTGTAGATGGCGGATCTCCACGGCGAACTTCTCGATCGACGCACCGGCCAGCGCGAGCGCGGCGAAGTACTCCGCATGCCGATCGCGCTGGACGATCTGCGTCGATGCGGGAGCGGCCTCGAGGCCGAGCGCGGCCATGGCCTTCTGCTCGATCGCGGGCGACAGATGCGCGAAGGTGCCCACCGCGCCCGAGAGCTTGCCGACCGCGATCCCCTGGCGCGCGCGTTCCAGCCGCGCCTTGGCCCGCGCCAGCTCGTCAGCCCAGACGATCAGCTTCCAGCCGAACGTGGTCGGCTCGGCATGGATCCCGTGCGAGCGCCCGATGCACGGCGTGCGCTTGTGCTCGAGGGCGCGCTTCACCACTGCTTCCCGCGCCTTGTCGACGCCGGCGACGAGGATGCCGGCGGCGTCGCGGAGCAGGATGGCGAGCGAGGTATCGAGAACGTCCGACGACGTCATCCCGAAATGCAGATGGCGCGCGGCCGGCCCGATGCGCTCTTCCAGGAAGGTGAGGAAGGCGATCACGTCGTGCCGGGTCGTCTTTTCGATCTCGTCGATCCGCGCCGCGTCCGCGGCGGTGAAGCTGCCGCCCTTCTTCGCGCACTCCTCGATCGCGTCGGCCGGGACCAGGCCGGCCTGCGCCATCGCCCGTCCCGCGGCGATCTCCACCTGCAGCCAGGTCTGGTAGCGGCGCTCGGGCGTCCAGAGCGCGACCATCTCGGGGCGGCTGTAGCGGGGAATCATCTCGGGATCTCTATACCGCGAACAGGGCCAGCTGCCGGGCTTTGCGCAGGGGGAGCGCGCGCTCTGGCTCGAGGAGGACCGGCTCGAGGGCGTGGGATTGGGAGCCGACGAAGAGGCGGGCGCGGCTCCCATACTTCTCCAGGACGCGCTCGGCGGCGCGGCGGGCGTGCGATTCGGTGTTGTTGTGCTCGGAGAGGTGCGCGAGCACCAGGTGCCGGAGCCCCCCGTGCAGGATCTCTTGTAGTAAACGCGCGCCCTGCTCGTTCGAGAGGTGCCCGCGGTCGCCGCGGATGCGCTGCTTCAGCGACCACGGGTAGGGGCCTTCGACCAGCATGCGCAGGTCGTGGTTCATCTCCAAGACGAGCGCGTCGAGCCGGTGGAGCGCGCGGACGATCCCGCGGTTCACCGAGCCGAGATCGGTGATCACCGCTGCACGGGTTGCGCCGTCATCGACGGCGTACGCGACCGGCTCCCAGGCGTCGTGCGGCAGCGCGATGGGAGTGATGGTCAGTCCCTCCAGCCGCACCGGCACGCCGGCCCGAACCGCCAGGCGCAGCTCCTCCGGGGGCGGGTCGCGCAGGGAGCGCATGGTGCCCCGGGTGGCGTGCACGCGCACTCCGAGGCGCCGGGCGAGGATTCCCGCGGCGTGCGAGTGATCCGCATGCTCGTGCGTGAGGAATACGTCCGTGAGGTCGCGGACGTCGAAGCCCGCGCTCTTGCACCGCCGCGCCGTCTCCCGCAGCGGAAGCCCGGCGTCGATCAGGATCCGCGTCGCGCCGGCGTCCACCCACACGCAGTTTCCGCCGCTGCCGCTGGCGAGGACGCAAAGGCGCACTGAACGCATGTATCAGGAGCGATCGGCCGCTTGCAAGGGCAGCGGAGGCGCTCCTGCTGCTTTCGCGCGCCGCATTGTGCTAGAGAGCGCGCCATGCCCCGGACGAAAAAGTCGATCAAGAACCGCAGCAAAGTGAAGAGGCAGGCGCTGAAGCGCAAGCGCGCGCGGCGCAAGAAGGGGCTGCGGCGGGGGATGCGGGCACGCTGACCACAGGCGTCAGTGCACCTTCATTTTCAGGCCGTTCCGGGGGCGGAGCGTGATGCTGGGCTCCAGCTCGACGCCGCCTCCGGGCACCAGGTCGAAGCGCAGCCGCTGCGCGAGCGTCGCCAGCACCAGCTCCGCCTCCATGGTGGCGAACGCATTGCCGATGCACATGCGGGGGCCGCCGCCAAAAGGGAGATATGCGCCCCGCGGCGGCTCGCTGGCGAAGCGCTGAGGGTCGAACCCTTCCGGATTCTCCCACAGTCCGGGATGGCGATGCACGATGTACGGACTGATGAAGAGGATCGATCGCGCGGGGATCTCGTAGCCGGCGATCTCGTCGGGCCCGATCACCGACCGTGCGATGATCCACGCCGGCGGGTACAGGCGCATCGACTCCTGCAGGATCCTCCGCGTCAGCGTCAGCGCCGGGAGATCGTCGATGTTCGGACTGCGGCCGCCCAGCGCGCGCTGCAGCTCCCCGCTCGCGGAAGGTCTGCGGGTATCGTGAGAGCAGCAGCCAGGTGAACGTGAGCGCGTTGGCGGTGGTCTCGTGGCCGGCGAGGAAGATCGTCATCGCCTCGTCGCGGAGCTGGCGGTCGTCCATCGCTTCGCCGCTTTCCGCGTCGCGCGATTCGATCAGCATGGAAAGCAGGTCGCCACGGTCTCCGGGGCTCTTCCGCCGCTCGGCGATCATCCGCAGCACCACCGCGTCCAGCGTCGCCAGCGCGCGGCGGAACTTGAGGTTCTCGCGGGTGGGAAGGATCGGCGGCAGCTCGACGATGCGGCTGCTTCGCTCGTTCGCGATCGCCAGCAGGTAGGTAAGCGCCGCGCCCACCTCGTCGGCCGCATCGGTCGGGTCGTAGGCGAGCAGCGTCTCCCCGACCACGCGCAGGGTGAGCCGCATCATCTCGTGGTGCATGTCGATCTCGCGCCCGCGCCGCGACTCGAGGTCAGCCGCCGCGTCCTCGGCCGCGCGCACCATGGTCTGGGCGAAGCCCGCGATGCGCTGCCGATGGAACGCCGGCTGCGCGATGCGGCGCTGGCGCTTCCAGGCGTCGCCCTCACTGGTGAGCAGCCCGTTGCCGAGGATGTAGCGGAGGTTGCGGTAGCCGCGCGTCTGCTTGCCGTAGTTCTTGTTGTTCTCCGCGAGCACGTGGTTCACGCCGGCGGGAGAGCTGATGAGGTGCGCGACCATGGGACCGAGGCGGAACCGGACCACCTCGCCGTAGTCGCGGAACGAGTCCATGAACAGCGCGATCGGATCGCGCCGCGCCCGCGGCAGGCTGCCGAGCAGCGGATGGCCGCGCGGTCCCGGCGCGGGGCTGCGGGCGCTGCGATCGAGGATGTCCGCGAGCGTCAGCATGCGCTCATTCCCGGCCGGTGTGCCCGAACCCACCTCCGCCCCGGCCGGTGGGCGGCAAGGATGCTCCTTCGAGCATCTCGGCCCGCTCGACGCGCGCGATCACCAGCTGCGCGATCCGATCTCCGCGCTGGATCGCCACCGTGCGTTGGCCGAGGTTGGCGAGGATCACGGCCACCTCGCCGCGGTAATCGCTGTCGATGGTGCCGGGGCTGTTCAGGCAGGTGACCCCTTCCCGGAGCGCAAGGCCCGAACGCGGCCGTACCTGTCCTTCGAAACCAGGCGGGATGGCGACCACCAGCCCCGTCGGCACCAGCGCGCGTTCGCCCGGCGCGAGAGAAACCGCGGCGTCGGCGCGCAGGTCCAAGCCGGCCGCTCCGCCGGTCGCGTGCGAAGGCAGCGGCAGCGGCTCGCCGCGAGCTGGCGAGATGCGCATCACGTCGATCCGCAAGCTCATGCTCTGTTCATTTACCACGCGGATCCGCCGCCCATCTGGCTCCTTTTCGCGCGGATCGCTAGAGTACCGCTCCCCTGGGAGCAGGAGGCCTCGGCATGGCTGAAAAGAGCGAGCGCATCATCAGGGTCCCGGAGCAGTTCGCGAAGAAGGCACACATCGGCAGCATGGAGAAATACCGCGCGCTCTACGATCGCTCGGTGTCCGATCCGGACGGGTTCTGGAACGAGCAGGCCGAGCGGATCACCTGGTTCAAGAAGTGGAAGACCGTCTCGAAATACGACTTCCACACGGCCAAAATCGAGTGGTTCATCGGCGGGAAGCTCAACGCGTCCGCGAACTGCCTGGACCGTCACTTGAAGGGGCCGCGCCGGGACAAGCCCGCCCTCGTCTGGGAAGGCGACTCACCGGGCGAATCGCGTACCCTCACCTATCTCGAGGTCTACAAGGAGACCTGCAAGTTCGCCAACGCCCTGAAGAAGCTGGGCGTCAAGAAGGGCGATCGCGTCACCATCTACCTGCCGATGGTGCCCGAGCTTCCCATCGCGATGCTCGCTTGCGCGCGCATCGGCGCGATCCACAGCGTGGTGTTCGGCGGCTTCTCCGCCGAGTCGCTCAAGAACCGCATCCAGGACTGCGGCAGCGAAGTGGTGATCACCGCCGACGGCGGCTATCGCGGCGGGCGCATCGTTCCACTCAAGCAGACCACTGACGAATCGCTCAAGGAATGCCCCGGCGTGAAGTCAGTGGTGGTGCTCAAGCGCACCGGCAAGGAAGTGCCGTTCAGCAAGGGACGCGACCAATGGTGGCACGACCTGGTGCACGACGTTCCCGCCGAGTGCGAGCCGGAGCAGATGGACGCCGAGGACCCGCTCTTCATCCTCTACACCAGCGGCTCGACCGGAAAGCCCAAGGGCGTGATGCACACGACCGGCGGATACATGGTGTACGTCGCGCTCTCGCACGAGCTGATCTTCGATCTCCGCGAGGACGACAAGTACTGGTGCACGGCCGACGTCGGGTGGGTGACGGGGCACAGCTACATCGTCTACGGCCCGTTGGCGAACGGCGCGACCAGCCTGATGTTCGAGGGGGTTCCGCAGTACCCGGACTGGGGGCGCTTCTGGGACATCGTCGACAAGTACAAGGTGACGATCCTCTACACCGCTCCCACCGCCATCCGGGCCATCGCGCGCGAGGGCGAAGGGCCG
>VBKQ01000064.1 GCA_005879505.1 Deltaproteobacteria bacterium | reverse complement strand
GGCGGACTCGACGCGTACTCGCCATACCCGCTGCACGGCATGGACGATGCGCTCGCGCTGCCCCGCAGCAAGGTCCCGATCGTGGCGCTCACCGGAGGGGTGCTGGGCGCTCTCGGTGGGTACACGCTGCAGTGGTACCTGAACAGCAAGGCGTACCCGATCAACGTGGGGAGCCGCCCGCCGCACGGGTTCTGGACGAACATCCCGATCACCTTCGAATCGGGCGTGCTCATCGCGGTGCTCTCCATCTTCTTTGGTTCCATCTTCGGGTTCTTCGCGCTGCCGCGCACGTACCATCCGCTCTTCGAGTCGGAACGCTTCCGCACCGCCTCTCTCGACGCCTACTGGATCAGCGCGGAGACCAGCGACGAGGACGCCGTCCCCGAGCTGGAGAAGAAATTCCGCGAGGTGGGGGCGCACAAGGTGCACAGCGTGGTGGAGAGCGTATGAGGAAGCTGCTCCTCCTCGCCGCCCTCTGCGCGGCGTGCGGCGACACCACCATCGTCGATCCGATGGAGCGGCAGCCGAAGTTCAAGCCGTTCGCCGCCAACCCTCAATACGAGGACGGCCGCGCGATGCGGCAACCGCCGGAAGGAACGGTGCCCCGCGAAAGACAGACCTCGAGGCCGGAGATCACCACCGGCCGCGACCGCAGCGGAGAGATCGTCAAGGCCGTCCCCATCCCGATCACGCGCGAGCTGATGCTGCTCGGCCGGACGAAGTTCGAGATTCACTGCGCCGTCTGTCACGGGCTGGTCGGCGACGGAGTATCGCTGGTGGCCACCCAGATGTCGCTGCGACCCCCGCCGAACCTGCACAAGCTGCGCAATCCGGGCCCCGGCCATGTATTCCAGGTGGTGAGCGAGGGATACGGCCTGATGGCGTCCTATGCTCCCCAGCTCACGCCGCACGACCGCTGGGCTGTGGTCGCATATCTGCAGGCGCTGCGTCGCAGCCAGGCGGCGAAGCTGGCGGAAGCGCCGGCCGACATCCAACAGAAGCTGCGCGCGGAGGCCGGTCAATGAAGCCGCCGCGTCCACTTCCGGATACGAATCTGCCGCCGTACACGGGCGGCCGCAAAGAGATGATCGGCGCTGCCGCCGCCGGAGCGGCAGGTCTCGTGCTCACACTGATCGGCGCGATCTTCTCTCCGCAGCGCGCGTTGCTCGCCTATCTGATCGCCTGGGTCTACTGGCTGGGGCTCGCCATCGGGGCGATCACGATGGTGATGGGGCATCACGCGGCAGGCGCGCGCTGGAACGTGAGCATCCGCCGCTACAGCGAGACGTTCGGAGCCACCGTCCCGCTGTTCGCCGTGCTCTTCATCCCCCTGCTCCTCGGTGCACGGCACGTCTGGTTCTGGGTCTCGCCGCACGAGCCCCTCCCCAAGGAGATGCACGAGCTGCTCCAGCACAAGCGGCCCTATCTGAACCTGGGCTTCTTCACCTTGCGCGCAGTGCTCTATTTCGCCGTGTGGACGGCCTACGGCTGGCTGCTGCGCGCCTGGTCGTTGCGGCAGGACGAAACCGCGGATCCGGCGTTCACCGTTCGCGCCCGTTGGTGGTCGCCCCCTGGGCTGCTCATCTTCGCGATCACCTTCACCTTCGGCGCCTTCGACTGGCTGATGTCGCTGCAGCCCACCTGGTACTCGACGATCTTCGGCCTCTACATCTACATCGGCTCCTTCGTCGGCTCCGTGGCGCTGCTCTGCCTGGTCATCACCGGGGTGCGGTCCAGCGGATCGCCGCTCGGAGCCGTGATCTCCGCCGACCAGCAGCACAACGCCGGCAAGCTGCTCTTCGCCTTCACGGTCTTCTGGGCCTACATGGCGTTCTCGCAGTACATGCTGATCTGGGCCGGGAACCTCCCCGAAGAGCTGCAGTGGATCGTGGTCCGCAGCCGCGGCGTCTGGCGGCCGGTAGCGATCCTCATCCTCGTCGGCCACTTCGTGGTCCCGTTCTTCCTCCTGCTCTCACGAGACCTGAAGCGCAGCGCGCCCGCGCTCGGCGGGATCGCTGCCTGGATGCTGGTCATCCACTACATCGATCTGTACTGGGTGGTGATGCCCGCGGCGGATGGATCGCGCCTCGGGCTCCACTGGACGCATCTGACGGCGTTCGTCGGCGTGGGCGGCCTCGCGGTCGCCGCCGGGCTGCTCCTCTTCCGCGCCGCCCGCCCGGTGCCCGTCGGCGATCCGTTCCTGCAGGACTCACTCAGGTACGTGCAGCCATGAGCCACGAGCCTTCCCACTCCACGGCGCACCTGTCTCCGCCGCCGGCGCAGGCCGAAGAAGGGATCCGCTGGTCCGGCGTCATCGGCACCGGAGTCGCTTCCATCCTGATCTTCGCGATCGCGACGTTCGTCGTCTACCGCTACCTGGACCAGCGCGAGAAGGTCCTGCAACCCGTCGGACCGCTTCCGATCCCCGCGCAGATGGGCCAGGCGGAGATCGGCATCGTCGACCAGGTCCCCTTCGACGTCGCCCGCGCGGCGCAGGCGTACCGCAAGGACGAGATCGAGCGCCTGTCGAGCTGGGGTTGGATCGATCGCAAGCAGGGGACCGTGCACATGCCGATCGATCGGGCCATGGACCTGGTGGTGCAAGAGCAGAAGGAGCCGAAGAAATGATCGCCGCGCTGGTGCTCCTCGCGCAGGTCGCCACGGCGCCGGACGCGCCGGTGGACGTGGTCGAGCATCTCGGCGAGCGGGTGGCGGACGCCTCCTTCATGGACAGCGAGTCGAATCGCGTCCAGCTGCGCGATCTGACGGCCCGCGGCAAGCCGGTAGTGCTCACGCTCATCTACTTCGACTGTCCGATGCTCTGCAGCCTGGTCCAGAAGGGCGTGATCAAGGCGATCAACGAGAGCGGACTGCGGCTCGGCGAGGATTACTACGGCCTCACCGTCAGCTTCTCGCCCAGGGACCACATCCCGGAGGCCCGTCTGCGCCAGGGCGGATATCTGCAGACGCTGCGCAACGCCGGCAAGACCTATCCGGCGCACTGGCCATTTCTCACCGGCGGTGACACGGCGATCCGCGCGCTCGCGGACTCGATCGGTTTTCGCTACCGCTACGACAAGGAGTCGGAGCAGTACGAGCACCCCGCGGTGAGCATGATCCTGGGCCCGGACGGCAGGATCTCCCGCTACCTGTACGGCGTGGAGTTTTCCCCGCGCGAGCTGCGGCTGGCCGTCGTCGAAGCCTCGCAGGGCAAGGTGGGGACGACGCTGGACCGCGTGATCCTGCGCTGCTTCAAGTACGACCCCGCCTCGCGCAAGTACCACTTCTACGTAATGGGGGCGCTGCGCCTCGGATCCGGCGCCTTCGCGGTGGCGCTGGCTGCGCTCCTCGGCGCGCTCTGGTGGCGCGAGATCCACCGGCAAACGCGCTCGCGCACCCCCTCCAAAGGCAGGCCGGCATGAACGAGGTCCTGCGCCGGCTGCTCTTCCTGCCCGATCAGGCGTCCACGTTCGCGCGCGACGTCGACCGGCTGCACTACTTCGTCATCATCACCACCTTCATCATGTCCACGGCGGTGGGCCTGACGGCCATCTTCTTCTTCGTGCGCTTCCGCCGCCGCTCGGAGACGCAGACCACTCCGCACATCGAGCCGAAGCTGTGGATGGAGGCGCTCTTCGTCGGCACTCCGCTCTTCTTCTTCCTCCTCTGGTTCTTCCTCGGCTTCCGCGAGTTCGTCCGGCAGCAGACGCCGCCCAGCGATTCGATGGACGTGTACGTGGCGGGGAAGAAATGGATGTGGCAGTTCGCCTACCCGGACGGGCCGAACGCGATCAACGTCCTGCGCGTTCCCGCGGGGCGCAACGTCCGGCTGCTGATGACCTCGCGCGACGTCATCCATTCGTTCTACGTTCCAGAGTTCCGCATCAAGCAGGACGTTTTGCCCGGCCGGTACACGCAGACCTGGTTCAACGCCACCACGCCCGGCCGCTATCAGATCCTCTGCGCGGAGTACTGCGGCGCCGGCCACTCGATCATGCGCGGCGAGGTGACCGTGCTCAAGCCGCAGGAGTACGAGGACTGGCTGGCCTTCCAGCACCGCGGCGTGGTCGCGACCCAGGACGGCCAGCCGACCGCGCTCGATTTCGCCCCGCCGCTCGGGAACATGGTCGATCAGGGCCGGCGCATCGCGGCCGAGCAGGGCTGCCTGAAGTGCCATACCACCGACGGCACGCGGCACATCGGGCCCACCTGGCTGGACCTGTACCACCGCCGCGAGAAGCTGAAGGACGGAAGCACTGTCGAGGCGGACGAGGCTTATCTCACCGAGTCGATGATGGACCCCGCGCTCAAGGTCGTCGAAGGTTTCCAGCCGGTGATGCCCAGCTTCCAGGGCAAGCTGGCGGGACCCGAGGTCGCCGCGCTCGTCGAGTACATCAAGTCGCTGCAGAGCGACGCGGTCCGCATCGGACCGTCGGAAGGACCCGCCTATGCGCCTATCCGAGGACGATAGCCACGCCCTGGCCGGCGCGCCGGCCGCGCCGACCTATCTGCAAGACGGCACCACGGTCATGTCGTGGCTCAATACCCGCGACCACAAGCGCGTCGGGGTGATGTTCCTGGTCTCGGTGATCCTCTTCTTCTTCCTCGGAGGGCTCTTCGCCCTGCTCATCCGCCTCAAGCTGCTGCAGCCGGGTCCCTTCTTCATCGACGCTCTCGGCTACAACCGCCTGTTCACGCTGCACGGCGTGGTGATGATCTTCCTCTTCCTCATCCCCTCCATCCCCTCCGCCTTCGGCAACTTCGTGCTGCCGCTGATGCTCGGCGCGCGCGACGTCGCCTTTCCGCGACTCAACCTCTTCTCGTACTACCTGTACCTGGCAGGCGCGGCCCTGGCGATCCTGGCCATGATCCTCGGTGGCGCCGATACGGGGTGGACCTTCTACACCCCGTATTCCAGCACCACACCGACGCAGGTCTTTCCGGTGCTGATCGGGGTGTTCATCCTCGGCTTCTCCTCCATCCTCACGGGCCTCAACTTCATCGTCACCGTGCACACCCTGCGCGCGCCCGGCCTGAGCTGGATGAGGCTGCCCCTGTTCGTATGGGCCATCTACGCAACCTCGATCATCCAGGTGCTGGCGACTCCGGTGATAGGCATCACCGTGCTCATCGTGGCCGTCGAGCGCGTGGGCGGCTTCGGCCTCTTCGATCCGGCGCGCGGCGGCGATCCC
>VBKQ01000063.1 GCA_005879505.1 Deltaproteobacteria bacterium | reverse complement strand
ACGGATACGGCAGCATCGCGAGCACGTACTTCTTCGGGGCGCCCGGCCGGGTACCGGCGCGGAACACGTCCTTCTTTGCCCAGTGATCCTGCCACCGTGGCTCGATCGACTTCGGGTCGTACCGGTCCTGCACCTGAGGTTCTCCTTGCGAAGGCGGCGCATTCTAGCGCGGTGCGCCAGATCGCGGGGGGTCGAGCGACAAAAGGGTCGGTTACAGCGTCCGATCATCGGCGCGTCGCACTCGACGCGCGCCGATGCTGGCAATAGTATCCGCCCTCCTTCATGGACCGTCAGGTGTACATCCGCGACATCGCCGCCGAGGACGGCCGCGAAGCGGTCCTGCGGGGGTGGCTCTACGGCAAGCGCTCGAGCGGCAAGCTGCATTTTCTGCAGGTCCGCGACGGCACCGGCCTGATCCAGTGCGTGCTCTCGAAGAAAGAGGTCCCCGAAGCGGCCTTTGCCGCCGCCGAGAAGGCTCCGCAGGAGGCCTCGGTGGAGGTGCGAGGCAAGGTCGCGAAGGATCCGCGCAGCCCGATCGGCTATGAGCTGCACGTCACCGATTTTCGCGTGCTGCAGGGCGAACCGGGATACCCCATCCAGCCGAAAGAGCACGGCGTCGGGTTCCTGCAGGAGCAGCGGCACCTCTGGCTGCGCTCGTCGCGGCAGCGGCTGATCCTCGCGGTGCGCCACAGCATCATCAAGGCGATCCGCGATTACTTCGACGCGCGCGGGTTCACCCTGGTGGACGCACCGATCCTCACGCCCGCCGCGTGCGAGGGCACCTCCACGCTCTTCGAGGTGCCGTACTTCGATCTGGGCAAGGCGTTCCTGACCCAGTCCGGACAGCTCTATGGCGAGGCCGCGGCGATGGCCGTCGGAAAGGCGTACGTCTTCGGCCCGACCTTTCGTGCCGAGAAGAGCAAGACCCGCCGGCACCTGACGGAGTTCTGGATGGTCGAGCCGGAGGTCGCGTACATGGATCTCGACGGCGACATGGACCTGGCCGAGGACTTCATCGTCGAGATCGTGCGGACGGTGTTGGCGAGCCACGAGCAGGAGCTGAAGACCATCCTCGAGCGGGACGTCGAGGCGCTCAGGCGCGTGCGCAAGCCGTTCCCGCGCATCACCTACACGGAAGCCATTGAGTATATTCAGAAGACCGGCCATCCGATCAAGTGGGGTGACGATCTCGGCGGGGACGAGGAAACCATCCTCTGCAAGCAGTTCGATCGGCCGGTGATGGTGCACCGCTATCCGGCGGAGATGAAGGCGTTCTACTTCAAGAAGGATCCGAAGGATCCCAAGGTGGCGCTCGGCGTCGACGTCCTCGCGCCGGAGGGCTACGGGGAGATCGTCGGCGGCGGACAGCGCGAGGATGACTACGCGACGTTGAAGGCGGAGATCGAGAAGAACAAACTGCCGCTGGACGCGTTCGAGTGGTACCTCGATCTGCGCAAGTACGGCAGCGTGCCGCACGCGGGATTCGGTCTCGGCGTGGAGCGGACCGTGGCCTGGATCTGCGGCCTGCACCACGTGCGCGAGACCATTCCGTTCCCTCGGATGATGGAGCGACTCACGCCTTGAAGCTGGTCGCCGGCCTGTCTGCCCTGATGCTGGCGATCGGCCTCGCGAGTCTCGTCCTCTGGCGCCGCTCCCCCGAATCCGTACCCTGCGAATCGCGAGACATCACCCACTCCCGTTCGCCGGACGACCGCTCCGAAGCGGACGTCTTCGAGCTCCACTGCGGCCCCTCCGTCACCACCCACGTCGCCTTGCGTTCGTCGATGTCCGCCCCGAAGTCCCACGCCGACGTCTTCGTCGCCGAAGACCTCGTCCCCATCCAGGTCATTTGGACCGGTCCCCGGGAGCTTCTCGTTCAATCTTCGGCAGCCCGTGTGTTGGTCGCCGAAACCCGCTGGCGCGACGTGAGCGTGAAGATCCGCCCGCAGCAATGACGGCGGCTCACTTCTTCTTCTTCTTGAACACGTTCTGTTTGGGCTCCGCCGGTACATACCTCTGCGGTGGCGGCGGCACCGGCTTCCTCCCCGGCCGCGGCGACTCCGACTCGACCGCAGTGGCCACCGGCTCTGCCGCCGGCGGCGGCGGAGATTGCACTTTCACGGTGCGCTGCTCGACGCGCGCCTGTCCGCGCGCGACTTTCGAGAGCGCGGCGATCATCTTCTGCGGCTCGTGCGCGAACACCACCGTGCGGCCCGACCCCTGTAGCTCCTCGATGAGCGTCCGGACGCCAACCTCGGGCGACAGCCGCGGCGGCAGCTGAAGGCCCCGGCGAGGTGAGCACCGCCTCGCCCGCCTCGCCCGTCAGCTGCCCGCAGCGCACCAGGCGCGAGAGCCGCGCGGTGAGCCGCCAGTCGACGAGTCCGGCGAGGCCCGTGAGCGGCCGCTCGTCGGAAGTGACGAACAGGCAGAGCGACTCCGCCGCCGCCTGATCGATCGCATCCAGCGTCAGGGGAAAGAAAGTGAGATCCATCAGCGCTTGTCGTCCAGCTTGGGGGTTGCGTTGGGCAGGTCCATGTGGGCGATCCGATCGAGCACTCCATTGACGAACGCGGAAGACTCCTCGGAACCGAACTTCTTCCCCAGCTCGATCGCCTCGTTGAGCGTGACCCGGATGGGAACGTCGGCGCGTCGCAGGAGCTCGTACACGGCCAGCCGCAGGATGTTGCGATCGACGCGGGCCATCCGATCGAGCTTCCAGTGCGTGCTGCTGGTCTGGATGAGCGCGTCGATCTGCGGTTTCTCCGATTGCACCCCGCGGACCAGCTCGTCCGCGAACCGCCCGGTCGCCTCGTCCGCCTCCTCGAAGTGCGCGAGGACCCCGCGCAGCGCCTCGCGCGGATCGCCTCCGCTGAGATCGAGCTGGTAGAGGGCCTGCAAGGCACACTCTCGCGCTTTCGTCCTCGAGCCCACGTATCGCGAATCTCCTAACCTGTGCAGTCCCAAAACAATAGCGCAAAGCGGCTAGTCGGCCGCCGCCGCCCGCAGCGCGTGGACCTGTTCCACGCAGGCGAGCGCCGCCTCTCCTCCCTTGTCCATCCCGCGCGGGTCGGCGCGCTCTTGCGCCTGCTCCGGCGTCTCACAGGTGAGCACCCCGAAAGCGACGGCGAGCGGGCGCGGGTTGGTGCCGCATTCCAGCGCCAACGCTCCGAGGCTCCGGGTGACCTCGTCGCTGAGCACCCGGTAGTGATCGGTGCCGCCGCGGATCAGGCAGCCGAGCGCGACGATTCCGTCGATCCCGCCCTTGCGCGCCACCCGCGCCGCAAGCGGCGCGAGCTCGAAGGCACCCGGGCAGCGATAGACGCTCACGTCGGCTGCATTCCGCGCCGCCAGCGTTTTCTGCGCTCCCTGCAACAGCTGGTCGACGATCTGCGGGTTCCAACGCGCCGCCACGATGGCGATGCGCATCCCCTTCGCGGACAGCTCACGGTCCGGCGGCATTTGCTTGCTCATGAAGCGCGCATCCTACTTCTTCGTCAAAGAAAGCAGGTGCCCCATCTTGTCCCGCTTCACCTGAAGGTAGCCCTCGTTCTCCTGCGACACCCCGACCTCGATGGGCACCCGCTCGACCACCTCCAGGTCGTACAGGCGCTTGAGGCCGTCGATCTTCTTCGGATTGTTGGTCATCAGGCGCAGCTTGCGCACGCCGACGTCACGGAGGATCTGCGCGCCGATGCCGTAGTCCCGCAGGTCGGCCTTGAAGCCGAGCTTGACGTTCGCTTCGACGGTGTCGTGGCCCTCGTCCTGGAGGTTGTACGCCTTGAGCTTGTTGATCAGGCCGATGCCGCGCCCCTCCTGGTCGAGGTAGACGAGCACGCCCTTCCCCGCCTCGTCGATCATCTGCAGCGCCCGGTGGAGCTGCGGACCGCAGTCGCAGCGCCTGCTGCCGAACACATCGCCGGTCAGGCACTTGGAATGGACGCGCACCAGCACCGGCTCGTCCGGTTCCCAGGAACCCTTGACGAATGCGACGTGCTGCGCGCTGTCCACGTCGTTCTCGTACGCGATGCAGCGCATGTCCCCGCCGAACTCGGTGGGAACGCGCGCTTCCGCTCCACGCCGCACCAGCGACTCGCGGTGCATCCGGTACTGGATGACGTCGGCGACGGAGAGGATGTGCAGCCCATGCTCCCGCGCGAACCGCGTCAGGTCCGGCATGCGCGCCATCGTGCCGTCGTCGTTCATCACCTCGCAGATCACGCCGGCGGGAATCAGCCCGGCGAGCCGGCAGAGGTCGACGCTGCCCTCCGTCTGTCCGGCGCGCACCAGCACGCCGCCCTTGCGGGCCCGCAGGGGAAAGACGTGTCCGGGGCGCACCACGTCCTCGGGCTTGGCGTCCGGATCGATCGCGGCGCGGATGGTCGTGGCCCGGTCGTGCGCGCTGATTCCCGTGGTGACGCCCTTCGCCGACTCGATGCTGACAGTGAAGGCGGTGGTGTACGTGCTCTGGTTCTCGCTCACCATCATCGAGAGGCCGAGCTGCTTCACCTGGTTCTCGGTCAGCGAGAGGCAGATCAGGCCACGGGCGTACTTGGCCATGAAGTTGATGGCCTCGGGGGTGACGAACTGCGCCGCCAGGACGAGATCACCCTCGTTCTCGCGGTCTGCGTCGTCCACGAGGATGACCATGCGGCCCCTGCGCAGCTCTTCGAGCGCTCTCTCGACGCGGGCGATGGTGTGCTCCACTGCGTTGCTCCTTCAGCGAAACTGCATCAGGCGAGCGACGTACTTGCCGACGATGTCCGCCTCGACGTTCACCTGGGCGCCTGCTGTTTTGATGCCCCAGGTGGTGGCGCGCAGCGTCTCGGGAATGATGAACAGCGAGATGCGGTCGGGATCCAGCACGACATTGACGGTCAGCGAGATGCCGTCGAGCGCGATGGAGCCCTTGGAGACGACGAGGCTGGCAAGCCCCGGCGGCAGCCGCAGCTCCATCAGCGTTCCTTCGCCGACCCCCTCGCGCCGGACGATTTCACCGACCCCATCCACGTGGCCGAGGACCAGATGGCCACCGAGGCGTGCGCCGAGGGCGAGGGGACGCTCCAGGTTCACCCCGTCGCCCGCTCTGCGCTGCCCCAGCGTGCTCTTGCTCAGTGTTTCGCCGCTGACGTCGGCGGTGAAGCGATCGCCGGCTAGCTCGACCGCCGTGAGGCAGACCCCGTCGACGGCGATGCTGGACCCGTGGGTGAGTCCCGGCAGCCGCGTCCGGACCGACAGGCGCGCACCTTGGGGCACACGTTCGACGGCCGTCACGGTTCCGACGTCTTCGATCAGACCGGTGAACACGAGTCGGGATATACAACGTCCGTACACCCCCCGCTTGCTTGAATGTCCGTGCGCCGCCAACATCCAACGGCCATGAAGATGACCGGTCGCGCGTCCCTGCTCGTTGCCCTCATGGCTGTCTCGGCGGGCGTTTCCCGAAGTGCCGCCGCGCAGGCGGCCTTCGAGCCGCCTCCACCACCGCCTGACGAGGACGTACAGGAGTCCCCGCCGCCGCAGGCGGAGCCTCCCCCACGCGCGCCGGATCAGCTCACGTTCGATCAGCAGCTCTCCCCGTACGGCCGCTGGGTTGATACGCCCGAGTACGGCCGCGTCTGGGTGCCCGGCGTCGGACCGGACTGGCAGCCCTATGCGGACGGGCAATGGGTGAATACGAGGTGGGGTTGGTCGTTCGCGGCGCCGGTGCCGTGGGGTTGGGCCGTCTACCACTACGGCCGCTGGGGCTGGCGGGCCGGATTCGGCTGGTTCTGGGTCCCGGGGTACGTCTGGGGGCCGGCTTGGGTCTCGTGGCGGTGGGTGAACGGCTATGCATGCTGGGCGCCGCTCGGCCCGCGCGGATACGTCTACGCGCGCGGATGGCCGGGATGGGTGGTCGTGCCCCACGCCCACTTCGCGCATCCGATCCGGCGCTGGATCGTTCCCCGCGCGCAGGTCAACGTGATCGTGCGCTCGGCGCGCCCGGTCCGCGCGTTCCCGACATGGCAGCGCGGTTTCAACGGCCGCGGCGGCGGCTGGCACCGCGGCCACGGCCGCCGGTAGCGCCCGCCGGGCGGATCCAGAGGAGCGCGTCGCTGCCGACGCGCTCTACGGCCCGCAGCTGCAGGTCCAGGGGCCTTCCCATGAAACCGGCCCAGGAGATCGCGTCCGCCCCGAAGATCTTCGGGGCGACGAACAGGCGAAGCTCGTCCCAGAGCTTCGCGCGCAAGAACGCGCCGTGCACCATCGCACCGCCTTCCACCAGCACGGTGGTGATCCCGCGCCGCGCCAGCCTGCGCAGGACAGGGCGGAGCGGCCCGCTTTCCGCGACGGTCTCGCCCGGCTGACGGGTCAGCAGCGCTCCCGCAGGGATGGCCCCGAGGACGACGCGCAGCGGGTTGCGTCCGCCGCGGATGCCGCGGACGGTGAGCCGGGGATTGTCAGCGCGCACCGTGCCCGCCCCGACCAGGATGGCATCGAGCTCGTTGCGCCAGCGGTGCACGAGCCGGCGTGAAGGTTCGGAGCTGATCCACTTCGAGTCGCCCGTCCGGGTGGCGAGCTTGCCGTCGAGCGTGATCGCGGCCTTCAGCACCACCCAGGGCAAGCCGGTGGTGATGAACTTGAACCAGGGCTCGTTCGAGGCGTCGCACTGCCTGCGCAGGATCCCCCCGTGCACCTCCACTCCGGCGCGCCGCAAGCGCCGGGCGCCGTGACCGTCGACCAAGGGATTCGGGTCCGTGCTCCCGAAGAACACCCGCCGGACCCGCGCGGCGATCAGCGCCTCGGTGCACGGCGGGGTGCGCCCCTGATGGTTGCACGGCTCGAGCGTGACGAAGACGTCCGCCCCGCGCGCGTCACGGCTCGCCTCGCGCAGGGCATTCACCTCCGCGTGCGGCAGTCCCGCTTTCTCGTGATGGCCGCGGCTGATCACCCGGCCGCCGCGGACCACGACGGCGCCGACGGCCGGATTGGGATGCGTCCGCCCGCGACCCTTCTCCGCCTCGGCGAGCGCGAGGCGCATGAAGTCCTCGCCGGTCACTTCTTCTGCGCGCTCTTGCGCTCCGAGATCAGCTCCTTCAGCTCGCTCATGAACTCGCCGAGGTCCTTGAAGGAGCGGTAGACGCTGGCGAATCTGACATAGGCCACCTCGTCGAGGCGCGCCAGCTCGCGCATCACCGCCTCGCCGATCACCGAGCTGGGAACTTCCTTCTCGCCCATCTCCTGGAGCCGCCGCTCGATCCCGTCCACCACCGCCTCGAGCTGATCGGCGCCGACCGGCCGTTTCTGGCAGGCGAGCTTGAGCCCCTCGAGCACCTTCTGCCGGTCGAAAGCTTCGCGGCGGCCGTCCTTCTTGACCACCATCGGCAGGATCTCCTCGACGCGCTCGTAGGTGGTGAACCGCCGCTGGCACCCGAGGCACTCGCGCCTGCGCCGGA
>VBKQ01000062.1 GCA_005879505.1 Deltaproteobacteria bacterium | reverse complement strand
TCGCGTGGATGATCGCGGCCCAGAACTCCGACGGAAGCTGGGGAGCGGACGTGCATTCCCAGAGCCCGGACGTCGCCACCACTTCCATCGCCGGCATCGCTCTTCTGCGCCTGGGCCATACCGGATCGCGCGGCGAGTTCCAGGCGAGCACGCGGCGCGCGGTCGAGTACGTGATGGGAGCCGTCGAGCGCGCTCCAGCCGATCAGATCGCGGTGCAGGATGCCGGCACGCTGCCCCAGCGCAAGCTCGGCCGAAACATCGATACCTACGTCGCTGCGCAATTCCTCTCGGAGGCGCTTCCGACGCTTCCCCGCGAGTTCCGCGGCCGGGCCGAGGCCGCGCTCGCCAACTGCGTGCGCCGGATCGAGCGCGCGCAGACCGCGGACGGGAGCTTCGCCAAGGATGGCTGGGCCCCGCTCCTCTCCAGCGCGTTCGCGGCCAACGGCCTGCACGCGGCCGCGTCCGCCGGCGCCGCCGTCGACGCGAAGAAGCTCGCGCGGGCCGACGCCAATCTCATGGGCAAGTATGACCAGCGGTCCGGGAAGTTCGACAGCCGCGAGAGCGCCGGAGTCGACCTCTACGCCGCTGCCGCGAGCGTCGTCGCCGCTGCCCGGGTGCAGGAGGCCAAGCCGGGAACGGAGCTCGCCGCCCCGCAGCTGCAGCTCAGGGCGAAGGAAGTGACCAACGGAGCGAGCCCGCAGCTGTCGAACGAACGCTTGCTCCGGGGCTTCGGCACGTACGGGGGCGAGGAGCACGTCTCGTACATGCTGGTGGCGGAGGCGAAGGCGACCGCTCCTGCGGACGAGTTCGCGGCCTGGAGCAAGCAGATGCGCGCCCGGCTCGCGCAGATCCAGCGCGAAGACGGCACCTGGCGCGGCGACCACTGCATCACCAGCACCACCTTCTGCACCGCCGCCTCGCTGATCACGCTCGCGGTCCGGGCGCACGCGCGCCCATCGTAGGCGCTCCCGGCCGGATCGGGGTCGCCTTCGCGACGCGTCCCCCGGCGAGCTCGATCAGCCAGTACCCCTCGTCGCCGCGCAGTGTGGAAGATCCGGCGCAGATCACGTTCCCGTGCTGGAAGCGCTCGTGGATGTGGCCGCAGAGGATCGCGGCCGCCTCCCGGGTAGCTTCCAGCAGCTTTTGCGCCCCGCGCAGCCGGTGCCAGGGCCAGTCCGGGACCCCGCCGCTGCGGAACGGAGCGTGATGGACGAGGACGATCTTCCCGCTGAAGTCCTGCCGCAGCTGCGCATCGACGATCCGGCCCTGCGTGATCACCGGCCAGCACACCGCGCCACACGAGTCGAGCGCGGCGAATCCGTCGGGCAGCGGGCGAGGCGGGAAGTACTCCTCGTACAGGCGGTTCGGCTGGAGAGCGAGCGGGTAGCGATCATGGTTTCCGGCGATGCAGACCAGCCGATCGCCGAGCGGCGCCAGCGCGTCCTGCGCCAGCGCGAACTCTTCTTCCATCGCCAGCTGCGTCAGATCGCCGGTGCAGACGGCGAGGTCGGCGCGCAAGGCGTCGGCATCCCGGACGATCTGGCGAAGGGTGGCGAGGGCGCCGTCGTAGTCACGTCCCCGTCCCTTCCAGAGCTCGACCGTCGCCAGCGCCCGCAGCGGGCCGAAATCCCGCAACGGCCGCTCGCGCCAGAGCGGCAGCTGCACGTGAGGGTCGGAGAAGTGGAGGATCCTCAAGGTTTCTCCGCGACGGCCAGCAGCCCGAGCCCGCCCAGGGTCTCCTCGATGCGCAGAATGCGCAGTCCGGCCGATTCCAGCGCGGTCCAGAGCGACTGCGCCGAGGAGCGCCCGTAGACCTTGCTCATCGCCCGCCAGAGCGCGGCGGTCACCGCCCAGCGGGGCGAGGGCAGGGCGCGAGCCAGGCCGAAGAGCGTGGCGCGGGGTCCGGCCTGCGGCTCGAGGAGGACGGCGCGGCCGCCCGGACGGAGGACGCGCGCGGCCTCGCGCAGCGTGGCGCTCTGGTCGGACAACAGATAAAGCACGCTGTGGAATGTGACGGCGTCCAGGGATGCCGTGCGCACCGGAAGCGCCGCCGCGTCGAGGCACAGGAGCGGCATCCCCGGTGCGCGCCTCCGCGCGCGCCGGAGCATGGAGAGCGCGTGATCGCCGCCGATCGCGCCCGGTGGGAGCTGCCGGGTCGAGCTGCCGGGGCCGCAGCCTAGATCGATGATGTGTCGCGCTCCGGCGGGCAGCTCGAGCGCCATCCGGGCGCAGTCCCGCTCCCAGACCGGATGCCGGGTGAGCATCTCGTAGGGCAGCGCGACGGCCTGGAACAGGACCGACGAGCGGAGCATGGCCGGTGAATACCAGATGCGGTAGAACCCTGCGCATGGGCTTGCTCGACAAGATCAAACCGCAGACGCCGCAGCCGAAGCCCACCGATCTGGCGTTCGACGCCGACGGCAACCTGCTCGTCCGCTGGAACGACGGCCGGGACTCGAAGTTCGCGCCGCGCTGGCTGCGCGCGCGATGCCCTTGCGCGGAGTGCGTGGAGGAGTGGAGCGGGCGGCGCGTGGTGGGGGAGGCGCAGATCAAGGGCGAGGTCCGGCCGCAGGGGATGAACGAGGTCGGGCGATATGCGGTGCAGATCCAGTGGAGCGATGGGCACTCGACGGGGATCTACTCTTGGGAGTACCTGCTGAAGTTGCGCGAACAGCAAGCCTGAAACAGCTTGAGTTGGTAACGTGCCCGGCCGCGGCCGGTGCTTCTTGACCCGTCGCACCACCGCTGTTACCACCCCCCACTCCCAGGAGGTTCCCATGGCCTCTCGACCGGGCCGCCGCGTCGCGATCGTCGCCGGTTTGCGTACTCCCTTCGTCAAGGCCGGCACTTCCTTCAAGGACCTCTCCGCGCTCGAGCTCGGGAAGCAGGTGGTCGCGGAGCTCGTGCAGCGGGCGGAGATCCCGGCGCGCGCGATCGATCAGATCGTCTTCGGCACCGTCATTCCCTCCGTCCAGCTGCCGAACATCGCGCGCGAGGTCGGCCTCGCGGCCGGGCTGCCGAAGAACGTGGACGCGTACTCGGTGGTCCGCGCCTGCGCGACGAGCCTGCAGGCGATGACCAGCGCGGCCGACGCCATCGCGCTCGGCGAGATCGACCTCGCGGTAGTGGGCGGCGCGGAGGCGATGAGCGACGTTCCCATCAGCTACTCGCGGCCCGTCGCCCAGGCGGTGCTGGCGGCCAGCCGCGGGCGCTCCCTGGTGGAGAAGCTGCAGGCCTTCCAGCACGTGAGCGCGAAGGACCTCCTTCCCGTCCCGCCCGCCATCGTCGAGTACTCCACCGGGCTTTCCATGGGCGAGTCGGCGGAGAAGATGGCGAAGGAGAACGGGATCTCGCGCGAAGCGCAGGACGCCTGGGCGCACCGCTCGCACTTCCTCGCCGCGCAGGCCTGGGAGAGCGGGAAGTTCCGCCACGAGGTGATGCGCGTGCTCACCGGGAAGGACTTCGACGTCGTAGTCGCGGAGGACAACATCGTCCGCAAGGACTCGAAGCTCGAGGGTTACGGCAAGCTGAAGCCCGTCTTCGACAAGAAGTACGGCTCGATCACCGCCGGGAACTCCTCTCCGCTCACCGACGGCGCCTCCGCTTTGGTGATCTGCGCCGAGGAGCGCGCCCGCGAGCTGGGCTTGCGGCCCCTCGGCTTCTTGCGCGCGTACGCCTATGCCGCGGTCGATCCCGGCTGGCAGCTCCTGCAGGCGCCGGCATTTTCCGCTCCGAAGGCGCTCAAGCGCGCGGGCATGAAGCTTTCGGACATCGACCTGGTGGAGATGCACGAGGCGTTCGCCGCCCAGGTCCTCTCCAATCTGCAGGCCTGGAGCTCGAAGAAGTTCGCCGACGAGTATCTCGGCGGCGCCGAGCCGATCGGCGACGTCCCCGACGACAAGCTGAACCCGCGGGGTGGGAGCATCGCGCTCGGGCACCCGTTCGCGGCGACCGGCGCCCGGCTCGTGCACCAGGCGCTGCGCGAGCTGGACGAGAAGAGCAAGAACACCGCGCTGGTCTCCGTCTGCGCCGCCGGCGGCCTGGGCGCCGCCTGCATCCTGGAGAGGACGTAGATGAGCGTGCTGCGCACCGAGACCGGCCCCGACGGGGTCGCGCTGGTCCTGTACGACGTGCCCGGCGAGCCGGTGAATACGCTGCGGGACGGCTTTCAGGGTGAGTTCGAGGCGACCTTCGGAAGGCTGGCCGAGGACAGCGCCGTCAAGGCGATCGTGCTCGCGTCCGCGAAGCCGGACAGTTTCGTGGCGGGGGCGGACATCGAGATGCTCTCGCGCCTCAGCTCGGCCGCGGAGGCGTCGGCGCTCGCGCGCGGCGGCCAGCAGGCGATGCAGCGGCTCGAGGACGCCGGCAAGCGCAAGCCGGTGGTCGCCGCCATCCATGGCGCTGCGCTGGGAGGCGGACTGGAGCTGGCGCTCGCATGCACCTACCGGATCGCTTCCGACGACCGCAGGACCCAGCTCGGGCAGCCGGAGGTACAGCTCGGCCTCATTCCCGGCGCCGGCGGGACGCAGCGGCTTCCCCAGCTGATCGGTATCGCGCAGGCGATGGATCTGATCCTGACCGGCAAGTCGGTCCGGGCGCTGAAGGCGCGCAAGCTCGGGCTGGTGGACGAGGTGGTGCCGAAGGCGATCCTGCTGGAGGTGGCGCGGCGCCGGGCGCGCGAGCTGGCGGAGGGCGAGCTGCGCATCGAGCGCAGGAAGGTGGAGCTGAAGCTGCCGAAGCTGCTGCGGACGGAGGTGCTGCAGCAGATCGCCCTGGAGGACAATCCGGTCGGGCGGAGGATCCTCTTCCAGCACGCGCGCAAGGCGCTGCTGGAGAAGACGCGCGGGCACTATCCCGCCCCGGAGCGAGCCCTGGAAGCGATCCGCATCGGAACGGAGAAAGGGCCGGAAGAAGGGTACCGCGCCGAGGCGAACGTCTTTGGCGAGCTGGTGGTGTCGGACGTATCGCGCCGGCTGGTGGAGATCTTCTTCGCCACCCAGGCGCTGAAGAAGGACACCGGCGTCGACGATCCTTCCGTCAAGCCGCGCAAGGTGGAGAAGGTGGCCATGCTCGGCGCCGGCCTGATGGGCGCGGGGATCGCGTACGTGACCGCGGACGCGGGGATCCCGGTGCGGCTCAAGGACAAGGACGATGCGGCCCTCGGGCGCGGGCTCAAGCAGATCGCCGGCATCCTCGACGAACGGGTCAGGCGCAAGCGGCTCTCCCCGCGGGAGAGCGAGGAAAAGCTGGCGCTGATCACCGCGACCACCGACTACAGCGGCATCCGCAATGCCGACGTGGTCATCGAAGCGGTGTTCGAGGACCTGTCCATCAAGCACGCGGTGGTGCGCGAGGTCGGGAGGGAGGCGCCGAACGCCATCATCGCCTCGAACACCTCGTCGATCCCCATCGGGCTCATCGCCGAGGAAATGGTGGTGAACGACGGTCCCGGCTTCTACACCTCGCGCATCCTGGCGCCGTACGTGAACGAGGCCGCGTTCATGTTCAACGACGGCGCGGCGGTGGAGGACATCGATCGCGCGTTGGTGGACTTCGGCTTTCCGGTGGGGCCGATGAAGCTGCTCGATGAGGTCGGCATCGACGTCGGCTCGAAGGTCGCGCACGTCATGCACGAAGCTTTCGGCGCGCGTCTCGCGCCCCCCGCTGGATTCGACAAGCTGGTGGAGAGCGGCCGCCTCGGGCGCAAGTCGAAGAAAGGCTTCTACCTGTACGGGGAGTCGAAAGAGAAGGAAGTCGACCGCACCGTCTACGATCTGACCGCCCAGGGGCAGAGGCGCAGCTCGCCGACGACCGGCGAGATCGCGGAGCGCTGCGTGCTGCAGATGGTCAACGAGGCGGCGCATTGCCTGGGCGAGGGAATCCTCCGCTCGGCGCGCGACGGCGACGTCGGCGCGGTGTTCGGGCTGGGATGGCCTCCCTTCCGCGGCGGCCCCTTGCGGTACGCGGATTCGCTCGGCGCCCCGCAGGTGGTGGAGCGGCTGCGCCGGTATCAGGACAAGTTCGGCGTGCGCTTCACGCCCGCGCCGAAGCTGGTGCAGCTCGCGGGCTCCGGGGGAAGGTTCCATCCCGCAGACGCCAAGTCACGGTGACGGCTCCAGCGACTTGCACAGCTCCGCCAGCGTGGGAAGGGCGGCGTCTTTCGGCGAAAGCAGCGGGTGCTCGATCGGCCACTCGATCCCGGCGCTGTCCCAGCGCGCGCCGATCTCGTCCGCGCGGTCGTAGAAGTCCGTGCACTTGTATTCCACCTCCGCCAACTCGCTGAGCACGCAGAACCCGTGCGCGAATCCCGGGGGGATGAAGATCTGGCGGAAGTTCTCTTCGCTGAGCCGGCCGCCCACCCACTTGCCGAAGGTCGGCGAGCCGGGGCGGATGTCGACGGCGACGTCGTAGATCTCGCCGCGCACCGCGCGCACCAGCTTGCCCTGCGGCCGTGTTCGCTGGGCATGCAGGCCGCGCAGCGTCCCCCGCAGCGAGCGGGAATGGTTGTCCTGCACGAAGTCGTAGGGAATGCCGCCTTGCCGGTACCGCGCGGCATGGAACGTCTCGAGGAAGAAGCCGCGCGCGTCGCGGAAGACGTCGGGCTCGACGATCACCACCCCCGGCAGCTCTGTCTGGATGAACTTCAAGGGATCACCTCTCGAAGCGGTACCCGTGACCGCGCACGGTGAGGAAGTGGCGAGGCTCCTCCGCGTTGGCCTCCAGCTTGACCCGCAGCGAGCGCACGAAGTTGTCGACCGTCCGCGGCGTGCCCTCGTAC
>VBKQ01000061.1 GCA_005879505.1 Deltaproteobacteria bacterium | reverse complement strand
CAACGACCCGGACAAGCTCCGGACTGCGGCCGCGGTGCTGCTCACGCTCGCTGGCACGCCGTTCCTCTATTACGGGGAGGAGGTCGGACTGCAGAACGGCCCCGAAACCGCCGATGAGGACAAGCGCACGCCGATGCCCTGGGATTCGAGCCAGGGTGGGGGCTTCACTACCGCCGAACCGTGGCATGACTTCGCGCCCGGGCGCGAGACCGCGAACGTGGCGGCGCAGACCGGCGATCCCGGCTCCTTGCTCTCTCGCTACCGCAACCTGATCCGCGCCCGGCATGCGTCGGCGGCCCTCAGCCGCGGCGCCCTGGAGGTGCTCTCGGGCAGCGGCCCGTTACTCGCGTTCCTGCGCAGGGAAGGAACGGAGCGGGTCCTGGTGGTGCACAATCTCGGCGGTCAGCCGCAGGTCGCGACCCTGTCGGTGGCCGCGGCCGGCTTCGATCCGCTCTTCGTCGACTCCGGAGTGGCGCTCGAGGTCGCGGGCGGCTCCGCGCGCGCGTCCGTTCCGGCGCACGCGAGCGGCGTATTCCGGATGCGATAGCCGCGGTCCTACGTCACCGGCTGCGGCGCGAGCCGGTTCTTGATGTAGTCCTCGAGCGCGACTTTGTGCCCGACGTCTTTTTTCGCCCGCTCGCTCAGGTACCATTTGTGCTCGAGTACCTGGCAGTAGAGCTCGGTCTCGTCGTCCCTCTGCCCGAGCGCTTCCCGCAGCCGCTGCGTCGTCGGGCGGTACATCTGCTCGAGCCATCGGTGCGCGGCCATGCTCAGCGACTGCGTGTACTTGTGCTGCGCCGAGAGCTTCGCCTGCAGCTCCTTGATCTCGTTGAGCATCAGGGCGGCCTGCCGATCGCCCGCGACGAGCCCGGTGAGCCCGTGCAGGAGCCGCCGGTGGTACTCGCGGTCGACGACGATGGTGCGCAGCCGCAGGTTGTCTCCCTGTTCGGTCTTGACCAGCTCGATCTCGCCCACCGAAAACCCGAGGTCGTTGAGAGCGCGGATCCGCTCCTGGATGAGGTAGCTCTCCCCGGGCAGGATGAGCAGCTGCCGGTTGATCTCGTTCCACAGCCGCTGATAGCGCGCGCGAATGGTGGGGCCGGTTTCCTCCACGGGCAACGCCGGAGGAAGCTGGACCTCCGCCTGGAGGTCCGCCAGCTCGCCCGTCATGTTCTGCTCGAGGATGTCGAGGTCCATCGATCGCTGGCCGTCGGACAGCTTCTCGTGCTGCTCGGAAGTCTCGAAGTCGACCGCGTAAGCCTTCAGCTCGCCGGCGTCGCGGCGGAAGAGGGTATTCGAGAGCGAGCAGTCGCCCCAGTAGAAGCCCGCGAGGTGCAGACGCACCAGCAGACCGGCCATCGCGTCCAGCAGCCGTTCCCGGTAGCGCTCCAGGCCCTTGTTCATGAAGAGAGTGCGGTAGGGAAGCGAAGCGTCGAGAAAGCGGGTGATCAAGATGCCGTTCTCGCCTCCCTCGCCTCCCTCGCCTCCCTCGCCGCCCTCGCTTCCCTTGACGGCCGCGCGCACGTGCCCTGCCGCTGTGACCGCCGGAAGGCGCCGATCCTCCATCCCGCGGAGCAGGCCGTACTCGCGCTCGGCGAGGGCCGGCGGAAGCTCCTTGAGGGCATAGAGGCCCGACCCGTACTCGACGAAGACGACCTGGTGGCGGGAAAGGCCGCGCTCCATCTCGACAACCCGCTCGCTGGCGTTCGCCCACTCCGCGAGCGGCAGGTGCCAGGGCAGGTCGATGAAGTCGGGATGGCCCTCGCGGACGTGGATCGCGATCAGACCTGCCATGCCGGTCTCGTACACGGATTCGGGCGGCGCGTCGACACGGCGGCGGATCCGGGCGCGATGCGATAGCATCGCACTTCGTGCGACTTCTCCTTTGCCTCGCGCTCGTGGCGCTCGTGGCGCTCGCCGCTTGCGGCGGCGGCGCACCCGCTCCGCCCTTGGTGCCGGCGGCGCGCGCTGCGGCGCTTTCCGCGGAGTGGTGGAACGGCGCCGTCGTCTACGAGGTCTTCGTCCGTAGCTTCAGAGATTCCGACGGCGACGGCAAAGGAGATCTGGCGGGGCTGATTTCGAAGCTGGACTACCTGAACGATGGGGATCCCGCGACGGCGACCGATCTCGGGATCGATGCCATCTGGCTCATGCCCATCCATCCGTCGCCGAGCTACCACGGCTACGACGTCACCGACTACGACGGCGTCAACCCGGATTACGGCTCCTCGGCGACGATGGACACGCTCATCGCGGAGTGTCACAAGCGCGGCATCAAGGTCATCCTGGATTTCGTCCCCAACCACACCTCGATTCAGCACCCGTGGTTCGTCGATTCGGCAACTTCGGTTACGTCCTCACACCGCGACTGGTATGTCTGGACCCCGACGAACCCGGGCTGGACGCAGCCTTGGGGCACCGGGCCGACCTGGTATCAGGTCAGTGGCAGCGGCCCTTGGTACTACGCCGTGTTCTGGAGCGGGATGCCGGACCTCAACTGGCGCAATGCCGCGGTCCGCGCCGAGATGGATGGCATCGCGGGGCACTGGCTGACACGCGGGGTGGATGGCTTCCGGCTCGACGCCGTCCGCTATCTCATTGAGGAAGGACCGGGACTCCAGCAGGACCGGCCTGAAACGCACACCTGCCTGGGAAATTGGACTGCCGGCGTCCTTGCGGCGAATCCGCACGCGATGGTCGTCGGCGAGTCGTGGGCGGATTGCCAGACGATCTCGACGTACTTCGGGGCGCCGGCGGGCGGTCTTCCGCTGCTGTTCAACTTCCCTCTCGCGGACGCCGTGGTGAGCGGCGTGGCCAGCGGCTCCGCCCGCACCATCGCCGCGACGCTCGATACGGTCGCGCGCACTTATCCTGCGGGCAGCGCAGACGCTCCTTTTCTTACCAACCACGATCAGGAGCGCGTGGCGTCGCGGCTGGGCGGCGATCCCGCTCGGCTCAAGCTCGCGGCGTCCATCCTGCTCACGCTGCAGGGGACGCCGACGATCTACTACGGCGAGGAGATCGGGATGCGGAACGGAACCTGCTCTTCGGACGAGTGCAAACGGACTCCGATGGCGTGGGATTCGAGCCAGGGCGGAGGCTTCACCACCGCCGTGCCGTGGCATGACTTCGCGACTGGGCGCGAGACCACGAACGTGGCATCGGAGACGGGCGACCCGTCGTCGCTCCTGTCGCGGTATCGCGATCTGATCCGTGTCCGGAAGGCATCTCCCGCTCTTTCCCGCGGGGGAACCGCGCGTCTGTCGGCGGAGGACGTGAACATCCTCGCCTGGCTGCGCACGGATCCGACGGAGACGGTGCTGGTCGCGCACAATCTCGGCGGGAGCACCGCCACCCGTGCCTTGAACGCCGCGGGGACGGCCGCGGACCCCTTGCTCACGGACACAGGGGCGGCGCTCGCGGCGGCGGGCGGGGCCGCCTGGTCGGTGACACTGCCGCCCTATGGCAGCGGGATCTGGCGCCTTCGGTGAGGTGAGGATGGGCAACGAACGTTTCCGCGTGGGCGTGATCGGAACGAGCTGGTGGGCCGACCTCGAGCACCTGCCTGGCCTGCGCGCCCGGCGCGACGTGGAGCTGGTGTCGCTGTGTGGGCGCAATCCCGAGCGGCTCGCCGCGCTCGCCGCGAAGTTCGGCGTACCGAGGACTTGCACGGAGTGGCGCGCGATGATCTCCGGCGGAGGGCTCGACGTTCTCGTCATCGCGACGCCGAATTCGCTGCACCATCCGCAGGCGATGGCCGCCCTCGAGGCGGGGCTGCACGTGATCTGCGAGAAGCCGCTGGCGATGAACGTAACGCTGGCGCGCGAGATGGCTGCTCGCGCCGAGGCGGCCCGGCGCAAGACCCTGACCTTCTTCACTCATCGCACCGTGGCCGCGGCTGCGCAGGTGAAGCGCATGGTGGACGAAGGATTCCTCGGGAAGCCCCTCCACGTCAGCGGCCTGTACTTCACGGCGTCGCACCTGCGCGAAAACAAGCCGTTCGCCTGGAAGATGCAGCGCGCGGAGTCGGGCACCGGGGTACTGGGCGACATCGGATCGCACGTCATCGATCTGGTGCGCTGGTGGCTGGGCGATTTCTCCCGCGTGGCCGGGCAGTGGCAGACGGTCACCCGCGAGCGATCGGGTGGCGTCGCCGATGCGGACGAGGACTGCTCCTTCCTGGCGCAGCTCGCTTGCGGAGCGCAGGGAGTCTTCCAGGCGAGCAAGCTCGTCGCCGGCCGCGGCAATTACCAGCGGATCGAGCTTCACGGCAGCCGGGGGTCCTTGACCTACGAAGCCGATCCCGGATTCGACCCGACCTGGGAGGGCCGGGTCTTCGCCGGGTGGCCCGATCGCCCCGGCCTCGAGCTCATTGCCCTGCCGCGCGAGCTGGCCGCGGGCCTGGATACGCCCGACAACCAGGCCGATCGGAACGAAGCTTATCGCCGCCTCACCGATCCGTTCTTTGCAGCTATCCGCGACGGTGGAACCGTCTCGCCGGATTTCCGGGACGGCGCCGCGGTACAGGCCGTGCTGGACGCCGTCGCCGGATCGGCCGAAGCCAAGGGATGGGTGTCGGTACGGTAGTCGGGGCTACTTCTTGCGCTGGGCCATGTCCACCCAGACCGCGAGCAGGAGGATGAGTCCCTTGATCACGTACTGGAACGTGATGTCGAGGTTCATCAGGCTCATCCCGTTGTCCAGGGACGCCATCACCAGCGCCCCGATCACGGCGCCGAAAATCGTTCCTTCCCCGCCCATCAGGGAGGTGCCGCCGATGACCGCCGAAGCGATGGCGTCGAGCTCGGCGTTCTGACCGGCGGAGGTGGTGGCGGCGTTGAGGCGGGAAGTGGAGACGATGCCCGCGATCGCGGTCATCAGCCCCATGATCATGAAGAGCCCGAAGACGTGCCGCGGCACGTTGATGCCCGAGAGCCTCGCGGCGTCGGGGTTGCCGCCGATGGCGTAGAGGTGTCTGCCGAAGGTCGTGTCCCTGGCGACGAAGTCGAAGATGACGGTCAGGGCGAGCACGAAGATCACCGCCCAGGGGATCCCGAGATAGATCACCATGATCATCGCGAAGCCGCCCATCAGCGCCGAGACGAACGCGAGCCGGAGGACCTCGGCGAAGAAGGGGACGACGGGGAAGCCGTACTTGACGCGCGCTGCCCGCCGGCGCAGGGCGGCGACGATGAAGACGACGATCATCGCAATCGTGAAGTACA